>JAURIP010000056.1 GCA_030832695.1 Sediminibacterium sp.
AACAAAAAGCCGAACATCACAATGAACCTAGCAATGGTGAAAATGATGCTACTGCTTCCAATACTGGGTATAGAGAAAACAAAGGCTGTCTTCATTTTATAGGTAGGGCCATCACAATTTCCATTAAAGTGTTTGTTTATTTTGTTTTAGCGATTGTAGGTATTTCATTATTTGCAGCATTGTTTGGGATTGGCGCTGCAGTAACAGCATTATATCCTTTAAAAAAGTTTGTATTGGAAGACGGCGCTCAAAGTTGGTCAGCTTTTGGAACAATTGTATTATTTATCTGGGTACCTATCGTTGGTATTGTGACTGCAATTATTCGAAAAATTGCGGGATTTAAAAAGACAAATGTTTGGGTAAGATCTAGTTTTTGGGCCTTATGGATTGTTGGATGGGTAATGCTATTTTATTTTGGAAGTAGTATTGGAAATAGTTTTAACAAACATAATAAACCTGAGGAACAATCTATTGCTTTAACTAATCCGAATGTTAATTATTTAGAAGTGACTGCGACACCAAAAATGAAATACTATGAAGATAAGTGGTTTAAAATTTCAGAATTTGTTGACTATGGGGATGCCGATACCATTTTTGTAAGAAATCTTAGGATTAGAATTGTACAATCAACCACAGATAGTTTTCAAGTGAAAGTGGTGAAACTAAGTAATGGTAAAACATTAGCAGAAGCCAATGACCTAGCTAATAAAATTAATTTTGATATAACGCAAAAGGACAGTTTAATTTTTCTAGACAAAGGTATTGGTATCAATGCCAACGATAAATTTAGAAACCAACATGTCATTATGACCATAGCGGTCCCCGTTGGTAAGCGAATAAAAATTTCGGATAAGGGCTGGTCTCAAACGAATATTAATATTGATCGTCGTGGTATGCGAACGGAAACTATTGACCGAATCAGTTCTGATAATGATTGGTATAAAGATTGGGACAACGAATCCTATAATTATGAACATGGAGTAGTTTATTTAATGACCAGTACGGGATTAGAAAAAATTGGCCGAGCAGATATTGATACCAAAGAAGATGATAATGTTGAAATGTCAGACATTGAAAATCAATTAAACGAATTAAAATTAGAGCGAGAACGACTTGAAGGCGATTTAAAAAAGTCAAGAGAACAAAAATTAAAAGAGTTGGAAAAAATTGATCGTGCTTTGGAAAAAAAGGCAGTTGACAAAAAGGAAAATAAAGGCTTAACCAATAATACCTCGATGCTTTCTGGTTTGAATAATGTCAGTAAAGTGGCATCCAAGCTTGCAGATATGCAATCGGTTTTTGACCGCTTTCATTATTAAGCGAAAAAGAACTCGGTAAGCGATACTAGATAATTTAATGGTTAAATATTAACTGTATTGAATATAAACACCTCACTTAAAAGTGGGGTGTTTTTTTGTTATCTTTGTCAAAATTAAATTCCAATGAGCGAAGTTTTAAATACCCCGTTTACCGAAAAACACATTGCATTAGGTGCTAAAATGGCCCCATTTGCTGGATACAATATGCCAATAAGTTATACGGGCATTAATGATGAGCATGCAGCGGTGCGCAATAGCGCTGGCGTTTTTGATGTGAGTCATATGGGCGAGTTTGTTTTAAAGGGTGCGGATGCTTTGGATTTAATTCAAAGGGTCACCAGTAATGATGCTTCTGTTTTAGAAAATGGGAAAGCGCAATACAGTTGTTTGCCAAATGCAACAGGGGGTATCGTGGATGATTTATTAGTATACTGTGTTGAAAAAAACAAAGTGTATATGTTAGTCGTGAATGCATCTAACATTGAAAAAGATTGGAATTGGATAGTACAACATAATACGAAGGGTGTTGAAATGCATAACATCAGCCCTAAAACTGCTTTGTTAGCAGTGCAAGGTCCTAAGGCAGCGCAAATAGTTCAAAAGCTCACTTCCATGGATGTATTAAATATGCCTTATTATAGTTTTGCCAAAGGGGAGTTATTAGGTATTGATAATGTATTAATTAGTGCAACAGGTTATACAGGAGCAGGAGGTGTTGAAATTTATTTTGAAGATTTGAATGACAATGCAAATAAAATTTGGGATGCTTTATTTGAAGCGGGTGCTGAATTTGGCATTAAACCCATTGGCTTAGGTGCGCGTGACACTTTGCGTTTAGAAATGGGATTTTGTTTGTATGGAAATGATATTGATGATACGACTAGCCCTTTAGAAGCAGGCTTGGGTTGGATTACAAAGTTTACAAAGCCGTTTACGAATTCAGTGTCGTTGGCCGAGCAAAAAGCAAATGGCGTCAATAAAAAATTAGTTGGGTTTGAAATGATTGATCGCGGTATACCACGTCATTACTATATCATTAAAGATGCGTCAGGGAATGAGATTGGTTCTGTTACCTCTGGAACACAAGCCCCAAGCTTGGGTAAAGGAATTGGCATTGGTTATGTACAATCTTCCTTTGCAAAAATTGATACTGAAATTTATATTGACATTCGCAATACTTTGGTAAAAGCGAAAGTGGTGAAGTTTCCTTTTAAATAATTCCTTAGTTAAGGTACTGGTTTATTTGTACCTATTTTTTATGGTGTAAATACATGATTTGAGTGTTGCTTGTTATTGCATTTTTGTGCCTTAACAAAACATCATGTATTATGAAAGCAATTAAAAATCGAGTTCAGCTCATGGGCTATTTGGGTGCAGATCCTGAAATTAAAATTTTTGAAGAAACAAAAAAGTTGGCCCATATCAGGCTAGCAGTGAATGATCGTTATAAAAATGCCAAAGGGGAGTGGGTCGATGAAACCCAATGGTTTAATTTGGTCGCATGGTCTAAACTTGCCGTGTATGCTGAAAAATATTTAATCAAAGGAATTGAAGTTGCCATCGAAGGACGACTTATCAATAAGTCCTATACAGACAAAAATTTAGTGAAACGATTCAGCACCGATATTCATCTTTCTGAAATATTAATCTTAACCAAGAAAAAAGAGCTTGTATAAGCCTCTCCCATTTTGTATATTTGTGATGTTATGACGAACAAAAAAATAAAACCCAATTTACATACTGTATTAACTCCTCAGTTGCTTGATTTGTATGAAATTAAAGATAGCATTGTTGTTATCATAGATGTATTTAGAGCAACCTCCACCATGGCTACTGCTTTATATAATGGTGCAAGAAAAATCATCCCAGTGGATTCACCAGAATTGTGCATTGAAATGGGTAAGCAAACTGGCGGAGTTACTGCAGGGGAGCGGGATGGTAAAATTATTCCAGGTTTGTCCTATGGCAATTCTCCTTCCGAATATCCAAGATCATTTATTGAAAATAAAGTTTTAGTGATTACTACAACCAATGGCACTAAGCTTTTGCATATGGCATTAAAGCAAGGCGCAAAAGATATTATCACAGGCAGCTTTCCTAATTTTTCAGCAGTAGCTGATTATTTAGTTAAACAAGGGGCGCCTGTGATTTTAGGTTGTTCGGGTTGGAAAAACAGGTTTAATATTGAGGACACCCTTTTTGCAGGCGCAATCATTGAACAAATTAAGGACCATTTTACCATACATTGCGACAGCAGTTTTATGGCAAACCAATTATACAATCAACACAAGGATAATTTAACGCAATATATTAAGACCACAACTCATTGGCATCGTTTGGCTGCTTATGGCTTGGAGGACGACATGTTGTATTGTATTTCTAAGGATACCGCCCCTTCTTTGCCTATTTATAAAGACGGCGCCTTAGTAAATGGGCTCTAAATCGCTCATTTACAGCTATTT
Source organism: Sediminibacterium sp. (assembly GCA_030832695.1). The sequence goes on from JAURIP010000056.1 coordinate 3,782, forward strand.
TATGAAATTGGGTGATGAACTTAGCTAGCAAAACCGTACATTTGCAGATTGCCCTTTTTGAAGGGTTATTTGTATCATTATGGCATTACCCTATTTAGTTAAACACATTTATAGTTACGGTACCGAAGAGGTGATTCGTAGAGGCAAAAAGATTTTTGCATTGAAGAACATCGAATTAGTCAAATTTGATCCTTTAATTGGAAGTATCCATTGCAGGGTAAAAGATGATGGCTATAGTACCTATTATAAGGTAACTATTGAGAATTTTAAAAACCCCAACACGCTATCCTTAAGATGCGGATGTCCTTATAATTTATCTGAGGTTTGCAGGCATAAAGCAGCTGCCTTATTCCAAATACAAGACATGTTGGATAAAAACTTGTTGGATTACAAGCCTGCTTCTTATAAAACCACACATACCCAACTTCGCGCGAAAAGCTTGGATCTTAAAACCATCCGAATGCTTTGTTCAAAGGCAACTTTTGAAAAAGCAGAAGTGACTTTAAAATCCATCCGACCACATATTATATCGAGTGAAAATGAACGCGTTGTTGCAGAAATGGATATCGCGGGCAAAACACGTATGATGATTATTCAAAAAAATGAAGAACGTTTTTTTGATACTTCCTGTGATTGTTTGTCTGAGACAGAGTATCCGTTGTGTGTGCATAAAACGGTGCTGCTATTGCAGTTGTTTCAATTAAAGGGGGCTGATTATTTTGAAACCATTCGTAATTGGGATCGTGAAAAAAATAAACTATTGGCTTTGTATGGTTATAGTTTAGCCGATGATACCAGAGATAAATTTGAATTTATATATCATGACGGGAAGCCTTTTTTAAAAGTATTGGATCCCAATATTAAAAAAATTAATGAGGAACCAAGTCGGGTAACGTTTAAGCGTCCATTAGGAAACGATTGGGATATTGAAGAATTAGAAGATCCAAAGGATGCATCTCAAAAAACGATTGAGCGCTTGGGGCTGGTCATGCAACATCATCCTACGGAATATCCTTTCATTCATTTTAATGTTATTAAAGGAGAAGTAAATGAACAAGGAACTTCCTATGTGGGGAAAGTTGAAAAATTAGATATTGCAAAATTTGTCATTCCGGATGAAATTAAAGAAGAAGATAAGTTATTGCTTCAGTTGGTGCGTAAATTGCAAACGGCAGAATTAACAAAGTACATCAATAAAAATTCACCTTTTGATGGCATATGGGATACTGTCATTAATGCGGATGAATCAAGCTTATCGGAGGATACCAAGGGACATATTCAGGAATATTTGCATCCTAAGATAGAAAAATTATGGAAGGACTTGTCTGAACATCCTTTTAGTTTTTTTATTCCGCACAATAAACCATTCACTACCGCCAACTTACAAAAGGCCGAATTAGTTTTTGCGAATATTCAACCAGGATTTAAAGTGGAGAAGGAATCGGATCGCTATCTTGTTTATGCGCATGTGAATTTACCTGATGGCATTATTCCGGTGGAGGAAAATCATGCAAAATCGCACTTTATATTTCAGTATCATCACCAATTTTTTTGTTGGAAATCAAAGGAAGATCTGACTTGGGTGGAACAATTTTTACCTACGGGCTGTCATGAAATAACCATTCAAGATTGGCCTAGTTATTTACAAAATACTTTATTGCCTTTATCTAAACAATACAAGGTTGAATTAGGTAATGTAGCGCAGGTGAAATTAAGGGGGGTGAAACCTTCCTTGCAAATTTTCTTAAAAGAGGATGCCCAATTTTTACATTTTGAACCTTTGTTTGTTTATAATGATATTATTGTTCACAAAGAGGATGGCCCATCGGTGATCCAGCAAGTGGGGGATAAAATTGTTATACTTGAAAGAGACCTTGCTTCAGAGCGAACTTTAATGAATGATATTGAGCAATTGCATTCTGGATTTGTGCGATTTAATCAAGGCAATGTATTGTCTCTGAAGGGCGCGGAAGTTTTAAAAAATAATTGGTTTTTCCTATTCATAGATACTTTAAGAGAAAAACAAATACCGCTATTTGGTACAGAAACATTAAAGCAATTTAAGTTTAACACGGCTAAGCCATCTACTAGGTTATATATCAGTAGTAATACGGATTGGTTTGATGCTAAAGTTGAAATTTCATTTGGCGATCAAAAAGTAAGTGTACAGGATATCAAAAATATGCTTGCCAACAAGCAACAGTTTGTTCCTTTAAAGGATGGTAGTTTAGGATTGTTACCTGAAAAATGGTTAAATAAATACTCCTTACTATTTAAAGTGGGAGAAGGGAAAACTGATAATCTTAAATTAAGTAAGTATCATTTTTCAATACTTGATGAATTATACCAACAAAGAGATGAGGAAGAATTAATATTCCAATTAGAAGGGAAGTATGAAAAAATCAGGGAGCGTTATGCGATTACTGATATTGCGCCACCTGCGCATTTGTTACCCATCTTACGACCTTATCAAGTGAGTGGATTTCAGTGGTTAAATTATTTACATGATGTGCAATGGGGTGGTATTTTGGCGGATGATATGGGATTGGGAAAAACAATTCAAACCTTATCTTTCTTGCAGCACTTGAAAGAAAAAAATGGCAAACTAGTAGCATTAGTTGTTTGTCCTACCACCTTATTATACAACTGGCAAAATGAATTAAAAAAGTTTACGCCTACTTTAACGTATCAAATACACCACGGTGGTACCCGCAGTCGTAAACAAGTAGTGAAGGAGGAAATTGAAGTAATCATTACGACCTACGGTACACTGAGAAGTGATATTAAAATGTTTGTGGAAGTTGATTTTGATTATGTGATTTTAGATGAAAGTCAGGCCATTAAAAATCCGTCTAGTAAAGTAACTAAGGCGGCCTGTTTGTTGAAGGCTAAAAATAAGTTGTGTTTAAGTGGAACGCCGTTACAAAACAATACTTTTGATATTTATGCGCAAATGAATTTCTTAAATCCGGGCATGCTCGGTTCAATTGAATACTTCAAGCATAATTTTTCAATGCCGATTGATAAATTTGATGAGAAAGAACAAAAAGAACATTTAAGAAAATCGGTTTTTCCTTTTATTTTAAGACGTACCAAGGAGCAGGTGGCAAAGGATTTACCAGAAAAGCAAGAAATGGTGTTGTATTGTGAAATGGGGGATGAGCAAAGAAAAATTTATGAGGCTTATCGTAATGATTATAGAGATAAGTTGATTGGTATGGTGGAAGAAAAAGGAATACAAAAATCACAATTATCCATTTTGCAAGGTTTAATGAAACTGCGTCAAATTTGTGATAGTCCTGCTATATTAAAAGATGAAAATTATCCGAATGCTTCAGTTAAGCTAGATGAACTTACACGTGAAATTGCTGAAAATATTGGTGGCCATAAGGCATTGGTGTTCTCGCAATTTTTAGGGATGCTTGCTTTAATTAAAGAGCAGCTCACGAAGATGGGGATTGATTATGAGTATTTTGATGGAAGTAGTTCCATTCAGGAAAGAGAGCGTGCGATTGAACGTTTTCAAAATGACGATAATTGCAGGGTATTCTTAATTTCATTAAAAGCTGGAGGTGTAGGATTAAACTTAACTGCAGCCGATTATGTATACATTGTTGATCCTTGGTGGAATCCAGCAGTAGAGCAACAAGCCATTGACCGAACACACCGTATTGGTCAAACAAAAAATATATTTGCGTATCGCATGATTTGTAATGATACCGTTGAGGATAAAATATTAAAATTACAGGATCGCAAACGTTCTTTGGCGAAGGATTTGATTTCAGATGAGGATGGGTTTGTAAAATCTTTAACCAAAGACGATATAGCCTATCTGTTTAGTTAGTAATTATTTTACTAGTTCTGCTGCTGCAATATTTGCTTCGGGATTTTTTAAAAATTCCGCTTTGCATTCAGTAGCGCAAAATCCTATTACTTTATTTTTATAATGCGCCGTATCGCTTACACCTGCCGTTACGGGCATTCCGCAAGTAGGATCTTTTTTGTTGTCCAAAATTTTAACATCATAGGTTTTTTCGCTTGCAGTATCTGTAGTCATTGCAGCCATCGTATCGCTATTGGTTACAGAACTAGCTGAATTATTGGTCTCGTTGCCACAAGCTATTATTAAGATGCTTACACCAATGATGAAAGGAATGATTGGTTTTCTCATGATGGTTGAATTAGATTTCTAATTGTACAAAATTACACCTCAAAAGCCTTACTTAGAAACTAACACCTATTCTTTTACTGGCTAATCGTTCTATAAACGGGGCAAAAGCCAAGTTTTTAAGTCAAAAGGGGCCTATTTATCTAATTATTTTATATTTTTACACCTCATTCCTTAAACAAGGATCTTATTAAATGAAACAGGCGAAACAATATACCCTTTTTACAAGTGCTAATAATGCACCTGTTCCTGTTTTGAACAGAATTAGGACAATCAACTTTCCAAGATTGGATAAGTTTTTTTTCCGACGTGGATTCTGATAGGACGAGCAATTGGCAGTTGCCCCTATCAGTGGAAAAATCCCCGACATATTCATTTTTACAGCCAAAACTGTTCATTCATTTAAACTAATTTACATCATTGGAACCTAACATTATAGTTCGAATAGCCGATAGTGGGGATACTGTGTATGCAGAAACCATCACCAACGAAATGGCATCTTCTGCTCAAGCGCGTGGAACAGGTATCGCCAGAAGAAGCCCTGATTATGTATCCCAAAAAATTCAGGAAGGTAAAG
>JAURIP010000101.1 GCA_030832695.1 Sediminibacterium sp.
GAATCAATCACTTTTTCTGCCTTAGCATCAATGAGTTGTATGCTTTGCGTACTTTGACCATTATTCGTTACCGCTAACAAATTACCTGACTTACTCACTGCTATGTTTAAAGGCAAATCACCTAATGTAAATGACTTTCCTGCAGGCGATAATTTCCAACCATTGGAAAGCGTAATTTGAGATGGAATCACTTGGGCGTTTAATAATAATGTGAAATACATTGTTATTAATAGTAAGATTTGTTTTTTCATAGCTAATCGTGTATTTTCAAGTACAATATTACGCATTATTTGACACCATAATTTAATACTAACCATTGCGTAAATTATTAAATCATTAAACTATTCCTTATGAAGTTCAGATTTACATTATATCTAATATTAGCAATAAGCCTTTTACAAGCCCAGCAATACAGCCTGCAATCCAAAGTGTATCAATGGGATATAAATAACAACGGCAATGGTGCCAAGGTTCAAAAATCAATCCTATTTGCGGGCGAAGGTGGTGTTTTAGCAAAGCATGCTATGATAGGAATCAGTATTCCTGCAGGAAAGAAATGGGAAGGGAAAGTGACTGCAAACCAAGAAAAATTTTATATCATCAAAACTGGCATTGCAGATATTGAACTCAATGACCAAAAAACGCAATTCAATAGAGGATCGGTCGTTTGTGTATTACCTGGTGACAAAATACAAATCAAAAATAACGGGAACGATTTATTACAGCTATATGAAATGAGCTATTCTGCAGGAGAAAAAATAAACATCGAAAGAGGTGTAAAAGCCGGGGGGTCATTTATTACCCTATGGGATAATATCAAATTTAAGCCGCATGAAAGAGGTGGTGTTCGACAGTTTTTTGATCGCCCTACTGCCATGTTAAATCGGTTTGACATACATGTCACCCAATTGAACGTTGGTTTCAAAAGTCATGAACCGCATACCCATGTGAATGAGGAAATTATATTGATGTTAGACGGAAATGGCGAAATGCAAATTGGCACCGATCATCAAAAGGCCAATCCAGGGGATGTAGTGTTATTGGGTTCAAACATATTACACAACATTACCAATGTTGGCAGTATCCCTTGCTTGTATTTTGCTATACAATGGAATTAAAGATGCTTTTGCACAAAATCAGCACAATACTTCTTAATTAAATCTCTGGTAGAAGCAAAAGAATTATTGATTTCTTCTTCTGTACCTGTTGCTTTGGCAGGATCCGGAAAATTATAATGAAACTTGATTGCATCACTTGGAAAATAAGGGCAACGCTCCTTAGCATTATCGCAAACGGTGATAATAAAATCAAAGGGAATATCTTTATATTCTAAAACATTATTAGAAGTATTGTTAGCAATATCAATGCCGTCGGCTTTCATGGTAGCAATTGCTTTTGGATTTACCCCATGTGTTTCAACACCGGCACTATACACATTTGCTTTGCCATTAGCAAAATATTTTAAATAGCCATCTGCTATTTGACTACGGCAACTATTGCCTGTACATAACACTAATATATTTTTCATCATTTACTTTAATATTGAATCTTAAATACAAGGGCGTCTGTGTTTGTATTCAATTTTTTTACTCGTTTAAAATGGATAAATTGGTCGATGCCTATTTAAATTTCAGTATACTCCCTACTTATAATAAATAGCGATATTGATAGTTTTAGCTGGTATTGGGCTATACGCTTTACATTGCGCACAGGTTTGTGCAACAGGATTTTTAGGGATGGTAAAATAAAATTCATCCCCTTCTTTTATTGAAGAAGGAAAGGTGCAAATACTCGCTAACCCAAATACATTTTTATAGGTAGTATTGGTGAAGGGATTCACCCAAGTTTGTTCATATAAGGTTGGATTAACAGGCCCTTCCACTATTTGTATTACGTAATTCATACAAATACCTTGTAAGACTAATTTTCCTTTAAAAATTTCTACAGCAGGCTGGTCCGCCTTATTACAAAGTATATTTAAAAGAATAAAAAATGTAAATAAAAATTTCATTTGAAATAAATTATTAAGCGTGAATCATTACTCAAAAATAAACAATAAATTTTTCTCTTAAAAAATTATCTTCTTCGATTAAACCCTTTTTTTACAACCGCTTTTGGATTGTAGGCTGGAGTTGGTCCAAATTCAGCTGGTACAGTTCCTTTGAAAATTGGCTCACCTAAAAGTTGCTCTATAACTGCACATTTGCCTTGTTCATTTTCGCTAACAAGTGTAAATGCAGTACCTGAAGTAGCAGCACGTGCCGTTCGACCAATGCGGTGTATATAATCCTCACCATCATTAGGGACATCATAATTAATGACCAAATCAATGTCGTCAATGTCAATACCTCTGCTTAATACATCGGTTGCCACTAAAATATTTATTTTTTGATTTCTAAAATCCTGCAAATATTGTTCTCTGCTTTTTTGATCTAAATCAGAATGAATTTCAGCAACAGCTAATTTTGCGCTTTTTAATTTTACTGTTAATTGTTTGACATTCAATTTTTTTGAACAAAACACAATTACTTTGGAAAACTTTTTTGAGCTTAGCATATCAATTATAATAGGCACTTTTTGTGCTTCATATAAAATAAATGCTTTTTGAACTATTTGTTCAGGTGGTTTTGAAATGGCAATATTAATTTCAATGGGGTTGTTTAATAGTTTTTTTGCAAGTACCCTCATTTTAGCAGGCATCGTAGCTGAAAACAATAAGTTTTGACGAACAGCAGGTAAGAAAGTAAAAATCTTGGATAAGTCATCGCTGAAACCCATATCTAACATACGGTCAGCCTCGTCCAATACTAAATATTTAAGCCCTTTTAATTTAACATAGCCCATATTTAAATGCGCTATCATTCTGCCAGGTGTACAAACCACAATATCAACACCGCTGGTTAAAGCCTTTTTTTCAGTAACAAACGAATTCCCATCACCGCCACCATAAACCGCTATGGAGCTAACATCGGTAAAATAGGAAAGGCCTTCAATACTTTCAGCTATTTGTATTGCCAACTCACGCGTAGGCACAATAATCATCGCATTAATATCACCTGCATGATGCGGAGAAGTGAGTAATCGGTGTAATAAGGGTAATAAAAAAGCAGCCGTTTTGCCCGTGCCTGTTTGCGCAGCAGCAATAATATCCTTGCCTTCCAAAATGGGGACCATTACCTGTTGTTGAACGGGTGTGGCGTTTTCATAACCCATTGCGTCAATCCCTTCTAAAATGCGTGGGTCCAAACCTAAATCTGTAAACTTCAAAATAAATTGTTTAATACTTGTATAAACAAAGGTACGATAAAATTAAAGCTAGGCCTATTAATTAGATTTGTTCAAAAACAAAAGTTTTGCTTGCACAAATGTGGCAATAACTTGAATAATCCCCATGGTTAAAAACAAAGCATCAAAAGAGATATAATTAGCAATTAAGCCTCCAATGGCAATTGCGATACCAGATACAAAATGTGTGTGTCCACTTGCCAAACTCCAGTGAAAGGTATTTTCTGTGTCTTCCATATTACTTGCAAATAAAGAATCCCAAATTGGAGCACTTAAAGCTTCCGCAATACCTAATCCAATTTGTAGTAGAAATAGTTGGGTAGGATTAGAAACAAACATATAACCAAAAGTTAGTAAAGCATTTAAGCCATAACCTGCAATCATAACATGCTTCTTATACGCTGAATTATTAAAATATTTTCCAATAATAAAATAAAAAACACCTGTGGTCACTAAATAAAATGCCCATGCCCAAGTGATGTCTAACAAATCACCACCAATTTTTTCAGCATAAATGGCAAAAAGGGGTCCAAATAAACCTTCCCCAAAATACCATAAGCTGGAAGCGATTAATAATATTTTAGTGGTTTTAGTTAAGCGCATTATTAAAATTTATAAGTAACCCCGATTTGAAAATAAAATTGATTTTTTAAATGTAATTCAGAATATGGAGTTGAATTAATTTTAGTTGTTGTTGAACCTGTTACTGAAGTTATTGTGTTTGTAGTAATAGTTTCAATTTTATTAAATGGTATTGAGTAAGTTGGCGTAAAGGTGGCAAGCCAGTGACTACCCTCATATGATAATGGGACTGAAAAATCTGTGTTCAATAATTTAAACCCTTTGTTTTGAACCACTGTGCTACTTGTTAATTGGGTTCCGGTTGCTTGTCCTCCTCTTGGGCCTCTTGGACCATTTAAACGGCGACTAACATTGGACTCATAATAATTTACAGAACTAAAATTGGAGTAAACATAAGGATTGATACTCCAACTAGACTCATTATTACTTGAAAAATAAATAGTTTTTTCTATACCAGGCGTAAATTGTATATCCGATTTATTCGTAAAAAATACATCAATAGTATTATTAAATTGAAAATAATTAAAATCATAATTTAAACTTGCTCCAATATCACTTGAAATATTTCCGTTAATTAAATTAGATCCGCCTGAATAAAAATATTTAGTCCCGTATAGTTCGCCATATATTTTTTTACCAATCTTATATTCATATCCCAAATCCAATTCGAAAAAATCAAAGCCTTTCATTCCTGGGGTTAGTAAATAACTAGCACTGAAATTAGAGAATAAACCATTGGCTAAGTGTAATGAAGCAGTGGTAGTTTGGTAGGGGTATTTAATAGAATCGGCTCTGCCATTATAAATATAGTCACTTAAATATTCCGATTGTATTGAAAAAGTAGTGGAATCCGATGATTTTTTGGTCTGCGCCTGTAAATTACTCACAATAAAAAAAGGGAGTACAAGGGTTAGGTATTTTATCATGTGGCTGCTCATGCTATTATAATTAATTTGACACTAAATTAAGTAAAAAGTTTAAAAGCCAAATTAACAAAATTAAAGTATGAATATTTTATTTTAACTTAGATATTATGTATTTCATCACTTATAGTTACAATATAATATGCTTATTAGCTAGGATGCTATTTGGTTTAGCTTTATCTGAGAGGAAGACTGCGCAATTATTAAAAAATATTGAAACGAAATTTAATGGAAGGTTTTCGCCTAGTACTTTTAAAAAAATAAAAAAGTTTCAAGGTATTCAGCAATATATTATCAATGATAGCTTTGCAAAATTCGAAAACAGAACTACTAATACAAAGGAAAGGGAAAACAATAAACTTTATTTCGTACTTGCCAGTTTATACGATGACTTGATGGATGAAAATATAGTAAGTCAAGCCGTTTTGAATGAAATGTTTTTAAACCCAGCACAAGCCAAGCCTGGTAGTTTTAGTGAAACTGTGTTAATTGACACCCACCTAAAATTACTTAGCCTAGTGCATAATAAGGAAGCATATCAAAAAGTACTCAATAATATTCATCAAGCACAAATAGATTCATTAGAACAATTAAAAAGCGATATTTCATTAGATCGTATTTTATCTATTACCGAACGAAAGGGCGGTTATAGCTTATTAATGTGCAGGCATTACATTGAAATGAGCAACAATGAAAATATTGATAATTGCTGGTATCAGTTGGGCGGAATGATACAAATGACGAATGACTTATATGATATATATAAAGATACAGTTGCAGGCATCCATACCTTTGCCAATACACAAAACGAATTTGATAAGATAAGGGATCAGTATGTATCACAAATTCATAAGTACAAAATAAGTGTTGAAAAGCTAGACTACGATGATTCAAAAAAATTAACATTTCAAATTAAACTATCACTAATACCTGCATTAGGATTTGTTGCATTAGAAAATTTAAAGCAATTGCAAGGGAAAGCTGAAAGATTAAAATCTTTTGCAGCCTATCCAAGAAAAGATTTGATTATAGATATGGAAAAAATAAAAAATATAGTCAAGCTAATTAAATACAGTTACCAAATTGCGAAAAATAAAACGATTGCTATTTAACTAATTTCGATTACATCTTAAAATGCCAGATTTGGCTTTTTGATCCATAGAGTTTTTAAAGGCATGATTTTTCATTGCAATACAAATATTATAATATTAAATTGCTTCCTTAAAATTCTTATTTGACTCCTGGATTAAAC
>JAURIP010000209.1 GCA_030832695.1 Sediminibacterium sp.
ACCAGCCAATATGCTTTCAGCACCAAAATTAGTTGATCCAGCTTGTCCAGATTTGGTGTCCTTTTGTTTGATCCATGCATAATTGTATTCTGGTTGCACTTGGATAAAAAAACTTTCTATTGGCCAAATACGCGTAAATGCGCCAATACCTAATCTAAAGTTGCGACTTCGAATATCGCTAAACTCAGAGGGATTGTATAGCTCATAATAGATGTTCATCGCTAAACCGCCATCCAAATAAGGCGTAAAACTTTTAATAATTTCAGGATTCAAACCCATCTGAAAGCTATGCGCGCCGCCACCCAATACCAATCCGCCACCCACGAAAACCGGTTTTTTATCTAACATTTTATTTGTTGTGACGGTAGTTTGCGCATGTACAGAAATGCTGAATAAAATAAGTGTAGCTAGGAAAATGTTTTTAAGATACATAGTGATGAGTTGCAGCGATGTTTTTTTTATCTTGAAAATATTTAAGTATTACTATATAATTAGTTCGGTTTTCCGAACAGTCTATTGCGTTTACTTTTTATAATCAAAAATTTTACCGCTATTTAAAATATGATTTGGGTCAAATGTATTTTTTATGCCGCGCATTAGTTCAAGCGACACTTCGTTAAACAGCACCGGCATATATGATTTTTGTATCAGCCCAATACCATGTTCGCCACTAATGGTACCGCCTAGTTCCTTAACAAGTTCAAATAATTTTTTTAAGATGGTATTCATTTCATCACTACCATAACTTTTTTTAATCGTAGGGTGGTTTATTCTGATATGTAAATTACCATCGCCCGCATGACCATAACACACCACTTTAAATCCATTTTGTGCACCTAATTCTTTGACCCCTTTTATTAATTTAGGTAGTTCTGCCCTAGGCACTACCGTATCTTCCTCAATGGTATAACCCGCCATCACCGCAGCTTCATTGGCTTTGCGACGTATTTTCCAAAGTTCATTTTTTTGTTGCGCATCATCTGCGAAAAATAATTCACCTGCGTCAAATTGGGAAAGTACTTCCGAAATAGCTTCCATTTCACCCATCAGTACATCCATATTATTGCCATCCACTTCAATAATTAAATGTGCCGCTAAATTTTCTGTTAATGGGATAGCAGTGCTGTCCAAAATTTTTGAAGCGAGGGTAATGGCATCTATTTCCATTAATTCCATTGCACTTGGAGTAATGCCCGCTCTGAATATGGCACTCACCGCTTCACTTGCTTTTTCCAAACTATTAAAAGGCGCCAGCATTAATAAATCAAACTTGGGATGTGGAATTAATCTTAACACAATTTTGGTAACGATCCCTAAAGTGCCTTCGCTACCTACTATAAGTTGTGTGATATTATAACCAGTAGCATTTTTTAATACGTTGGAACCGGTCCAAATTATTTCACCATTGGGAAGTACCACTTCTAAGTTTAATACATAATCTTTTACTACGCCGTATTTAACTGCTTTAGGGCCGCCTGAATTTTCTGAAATATTACCACCAATAAAACAACTTCCTTTGCTTGCAGGATCAGGCGGATAAAACAATCCTTTTTCTTTCACTGCATCTTGCAGCATTTCTGTAATCACACCAGGCTCGGTGGTCACTTGTAAATTTCTTTCGTCTATTTCTAAAATGGTATTGAACCTTTCCATTGAAATCACCAAACCGCCTAAGTGCGGTAAGGCACCACCTGTTAAGCCAGTGCCAGCACCTCTTGGTGTGACTGGAATTAAATGTTCGTTACAAATTTTTAGTAGTTGTCCAATTTCGGAGGCTTGCCTTGGCTTTACAATTACTTGTGGGGCGTAATGCAATTGTTCCGTTTCATCTTTGCCATATTTTTCAATACTATCTGCATCGGTAAAAATATATGCAGCGCCAACAATCAATTTGAATTGTTCAAGTATTTGTGGTGTAATTGCGTTCATGACGATGGAGTTAAAATAAGCCGTACAACATTCCGTCTACCTTGCTTATTATTTCGCCTAAATCTTCTTCGTTTTCGCCGAATTTATTTTTATCACAATCAATGATCAATAATGGACCTTCTTTATATCCTTCAATCCATTTATTGTAATACTCATTCAATTTTTTTAAATAATCCAAACGAATATTTTCCTCGTATTCTCTTCCTCTTTTTTGAATTTGAGAAACTAGGGTAGGCACTGATGCTTTTAAATAAATTAATAAGTCAGGAGGTTGAACCATTGTTTTAATGGTGCTAAAAAATCCGTAGTAATTATCAAAGTCACGCTTACTCATTAAGCCCATCTCATGCAAGTTGGGTGCAAAAATATTTGCATCCTCGTAAATCGTTCTATCTTGAATAATGGTTTCAGTACCTCTTTGAATATCTAATATTTGATTCAAACGACCATGCAAAAAATAAATTTGTAAATTAAAACTCCAACGTGGCATGTCATCGTAAAAATCAGTTAAGTAGGGGTTATGATCTACATCCTCAAATTGAGGTATCCAACGATAATGCTTACTTAACATTTCAGTTAAAGTAGTTTTACCAGCGCCGATATTACCGGCTACTGCAACGTGTTTTGGTTTTTTAGCTTTTGCCATGATAGTGAAAATACTAAATAGTTGATGTACTATTTATTTTTTTTAATTTTTTATAGGTAATCCATCCCAATTGTTTTTCGAACCATGGAAAGGGTCTTTGAGGCACTTGCTCTGGCCTTGTCTGCACCTTGTTGTATGATCTTCAATAAATGGGCTTTGTTGTTTTGTAAATCAGCGGCTTGTGAACGAATTGGGTTAATGAAATTAACCATATCCTCGGCCAATTGCTTTTTCATTTCACCGTATCTTATAATGCAATTTCCCTCGGAGCTATTATTAAAGTCGTCCTCGAATTTTTTAACGGTATCTGCCGAACTCACTAAGCCCATCAAGGTAAATAAATTTTGAATGTAATCGGGTTTGGCTGCATTGGGGCTTAAAGGACCTTGATCTGTTTTGGCTTTCATTACTTTTTTACGAATCAAATCATCCGTATCCGCTAAAAATAAAGTGGTCATTTGATTTTCACTTTTGCTCATCTTGCCTTCACCATCCAATCCTAATATTTTAACCAATTCACTATTATAATTAAATGCATAAGGTAAAGGGAAGGTTTCGCCATATCTGTGATTAAAACGCTCCGCAAAGTTGCGCGCCATTTCTAAATTTTGTTCTTGGTCTTTACCCACAGGTACTTTTACTGCACGGTGAATTAAAATATCAGCTGCTTGTAAAACTGGGTAAGTCAATAAACCTGCATTCACGTTATCGGGCTGCATTCTTACTTTGTCCTTAAACGTAGTGGTCTTTTCTAATTCGCCTTTGTAAGCCAACATATTTAAATACAAATACAATTCAGCAATTTCTGGAACATCACTTTGAACATATAAGGATACTTTTTCAGGATCCAAACCGCAAGCAATATTTTCAGCCACAACTCTTAATACACTTTCTTGTAATTGTTTGGTATCTGGATGGGTAGTTAAACTATGCCAGTTGGCCACAAAAAAGAAACAATTGTAGTCATCTTGCATACGCACATAATTGCGCATCGCACCAAAATAGTTGCCCAAATGTAGGAACCCGGTGGGTCTAATTCCGCTCAATACAATTTCCTTTTCCATAGCTGTGCGAAGATAATGAAATGGGAACCCATTTTTTGCCATCTTTTTGGGATATTTGTACAGAATCT
>JAURIP010000335.1 GCA_030832695.1 Sediminibacterium sp.
CCAAGGGCCACGCATGGGCGGGTTAATTAAAAAATTAGCTTCTGTGTCATTTAAAAATTCTTGGGTATCTGGATCAAAATGTAAAGTTCTGCCTAATTGTAAGGCAATCTTACCCATATTAATAATGGTACATGACCTAAATCCATTCGACTCATTTAATGCAAACGGGGTTCGATATTTTACTGATTCCAAAAAATTGGTTACCTGTGGTGCAGGATCTGGCATCATTGCAATTTTCTCTTTTAAATTTGGAATGTCAGATTTAAATCCGGCAAACAATTTTCCTTTTGGTCCCTCTATATATGCAGCATGAGGATCAGTAGCCTCCCCATCTAAAATAATTTTACAACCATCGGCATAAGTATAGGTGATTTTTCGGAAGGTACCACATGCATCCGGGTGCTGTTGTTCCGCATCTACTTCTACTTTAATAGGACTGGTTTCATCCTTGCCTAAGAAATATTGAATTGGGTCCAGATAGTGTTGTCCCATATCACCTAAACCGCCGCCATCATAATCCCAGTAACCTCGGAAGGTACCATGAACTCTGTGTGCATTGTAGGATTTGTAAGGCGCTGGTCCTAACCACCTGTCATAATCTAATTCAGCAGGGATGGCTTGTTCTTGTAATTTTGTTTTTCCGATCCAATAAAATTTCCAATCAAATCCGGTTGTTTTACTTACAGTAACAGTGAGTGGCCATCCTAATAATCCAGATTCCACCAATTTTTTTATGGGTTTTACAGTTGTATTCATCCCATAAAAATTCTCTTCAAAACGGAACCAAGTATTTAAACGAAACATTCTTTTGTATTCCTTTACCGCTTCTACTACTTTTTTCCCTTCACCAATTGTACGCGTCATTGGTTTTTCACACCAAATATCTTTTCCAGCTTTTGCAGCATCAACCGCCATGATGCCATGCCAATGGGGTGGGGTAGCAATATGTACAATATCAACTTCAGGAAGTGCGATTAATTCTTGGTGATTGTGAAATGTTTTCACCCCACCTCCAATTAATTTCTCAGCACTTAGCAAATGATTTTTATCAACATCACAAATGGCTACTACCCTTGTTCCAGCATAACCTATATGACCACGGCCCATACCGCCTAAGCCAATAATACCTTTGGTAAGTTGATCACTAGGGGCTATGAATCCCTTGCCTAATACATGTCTTGGTACAATTGAAAATCCTGCAATAATGGTAGCAGTATTTTTTAAAAATTTCCTTCTGGTATTTTTTTCAATTTTCATTTGAATATTTTTAACACTAAAAATGAGTATATAAATAAAAGTATTCCTTAACTTAATTTGAACACTTTCACATTTTTAAAATAAATGGGCGCACCTGCATGTTTACCTTGTAAACCAATATGACCATGAAGCGCAAGTGTTGACATTGGATTTTTTAACCAAGAAGGTACACTGCTACCGTCTGGATTCACTTTAGCTGATGTAAAATCGTCCATATTACATTCATTGACTAAAGTGCCATTTAAAACAATTGAAATCATTTTTCCTTTACAAGTAATTGTGAAGTGATTCCATTCTCCTGCAGGCTTTAACGATTTGTTGGTCGCAGGCTTACGTCCAAAAATAGCGGCACATTGCCAAGTGGGCGCTGCTTTGCTCCATTGCTTTGAATAATCATCTGCAATTTGTATTTCAACAGAATTGGGAATCCATTCTACAATATCGGTTGCGTGGACAATAACGCCACTATTGGTGCCATCCGCATTTTGAAAATCCAAATCCAAAATAAAATCATCGTATTCGTCAAAGCTCCAAATAGCATCATCCTTACTTGCAGTAATCACCCCACTTGAATCCTTCCAAATTGATTTATCATAAATTGCTTTTGACAAATTATTTCCAAATAAATTTTTCCATCCTTTGCCCAAGGGCTGGCCTTGAACAACTATAGGTGTATTTTGTGCACTTGCCTGTAAGGTGATTCCAATGAATAAGACGAATAAAATAAATTGAATTTTTTTCATAAGATGGGTTTGATAATTTTTACCTTTTGTCGCTAATGATTCTTTTTCACCTATTTATTTTTAAGCTAGATCAAATTGCTTTTAAAGGCGAAAATGCAAATATTTGCTTCTCTAAATTTATTGTTTTTTGCTTAAATCCCGGGCATCTATTTAGTAATTATATGGCCTGTCTGACTAATTATTTTCATTGCGAATAGCGATTCCCTTTCTTGCCTTATTTTGAACACCATTTTCAATACTTAGTGCGCCATTGACCCACACATATTTTATGCCCTTACTATATTGGTGTGGTTGGTTATATTCTGATGCATCTGAAATTTCATCCTCATCAAAAATGACAATGTCGGCAAAATAACCTTC
>JAURIP010000083.1 GCA_030832695.1 Sediminibacterium sp.
ATCCTCAAATTTGCGACCAGCGGCACCCAAAAAAACTGGAAAATGCGCAGCGAAAGGCGAAGCAAACGCTATACCACCCGATGGGACGAACTATGTTTGGTCAGATAAATGGGAATCGTGGAAAACCATTGCTTAAAAATTCGTAAAAATGATAATGCTTCTGTATTTTTGCCCAATTTCATACATATGAGCAACACCCTGCAATCCAACGAGTCCATCCGCTCTTCCAGAAAAAAAATTATTGTATTAGGCAGTGGCCCCAATCGTATTGGTCAAGGCATTGAATTTGATTATTGCTGCGTTCATGGATTATTGGCGGTAAAAGAAGCTGGCTATGAAGCCATCATGGTGAATTGCAATCCTGAAACTGTTTCTACCGATTTTGACATGGCAGATAAATTATATTTTGAGCCTGTGTTTTGGGAACATCTTTGGGAGATTATTGAATTGGAACAACCAGAAGGTGTGATTGTACAATTAGGCGGACAAACTGCATTGAAATTAGCAAAACGATTAACCAAAAGAGGAATAAAAATTATAGGTACTTCATTTGATAGTTTAGATATTGCAGAAGATCGTGGACGCTTTAGTGATTTATTAAAAGAATTAAAAATTCCTTATCCTGATTACGGAACTGCATACACTGCAGAAGAAGCCGTTGAAGTTGCCAACCAAGTAGGCTATCCAGTTTTAGTAAGACCCAGCTATGTAATTGGTGGACAAAGAATGCGTATTGTTATTAATGATGCCGAAGTGGAAACTGCGGTGGTGAGTATCTTAAAGCATATTCCAGATAATAAAATATTAATTGATCATTTTTTAGATCGTTGTCAGGAAGCAGAAGTGGATGCCATTTTTGATGGAGAAACTTTTCACGTCATGGGGGTGATGGAACATATTGAACCAGCGGGTATACATAGTGGCGATAGCAATGCGGTATTACCTGCATTTAACTTAACACCGTTGATTGTGGCTACTATGGAATTTTACAGTGAAAAAATTGCGCGCGCTTTAAATATCAAAGGATTAATAAATATTCAGTTTGCCATTAAGGACGATAAAGTATTTGTCATTGAAGCAAATCCAAGAGCTTCAAGAACAACGCCATTTATCGCAAAAGCATATCAAATTCCTTATTTAAATATTGCAACCAAAGTAATGTTGGGTGCTGCTAAATTAACCGATTTTGTTATGGAGAAAAAGCTAGACGGATTTGCGATTAAAGAACCCGTATTTAGTTTTGATAAATTCCCTGGTGTGAATAAAGAACTAGGTCCTGAAATGAAAAGCACCGGAGAAGCCATTCGATTTATAAAAGATTTACGCGATCCTTACTTCCGAAATTTATACAAGGAGCGTTCAATGAACTTAAGTAGATAGCTGCAACACACTATCCAATAAAAAAGCCTCTTGGTCAATTTAACCTCGAGGCTTTTTTATTATAGCAGTAGAAATAAATACTAATCCGAGCGAACATTTGAGCGAAGCGATTGAGAGCCGAGGATTAGGTATTTTTTCTACAGCCTATGTTTTTCTTCAATTTTATTTGTTAAAAAGAATAAATGCTATTACGAGCGAATATCTGCGAAGCAGTGATAAGACGAGTGATAGGTGTTTATTCTATTTACAAAAAAATAGTCTTTTATTTCGGCACCCCATACTGGTCTACTAAATAAATAATCGCCGCCATATTCACTGCACCTAATAACAATTCTCTTTTGTTTACATTTTCAAACACATCTGTTTTAGCGTGGTGTAAATCAAAATAGCGTTGGCTATCTGGCACTAAACCGGCAAGTACAATTGACGCATTTACATTTTTTAGCGGCCCAATGTCCGCACCGCCACCGCCAGCTGTAATTTCAGTACCATACGGCTTTAATAAACTAGCCCATTGTTGCATCTTTTTAAACTGCTCAGGGCTTGTTGCACTAATACCAATGGCCCTTGGCGTAAATCCACCTGCATCACTTTCAAGCGCAAAAACATGTTGTTCATTATTTTGTTTTGCAAGTTCAGCATATTTGTTGCCACCGCGCATGCCATTTTCCTCATTGGCAAATAAAACAAAACGAATGGTTCTTTTTGGTTGATAATTCAATGCTTTCATGGTTCGTAAAATTTCCATTGTTTGCACAATACCTGCACCATCATCATGCGCCCCTTCATTTACATCCCAGCTATCTAAATGCCCGCCAATCGTAATTATTTCATTCGGAAAAGTGGACCCTTTAATTTCTGCCACCACATTGTTTTCATCCGCATCAGGTAAAAAATAACCATAGGTTTGCATCTGCACACGAATGGTTCCTTTTTTCGCATTTGCATATAGCTCCTTTGCATCATTAGGGCCCAAAGCTACCGCCGGAATTTTTGGATACGCTTCATCATACTTCATACCACCTGTGTGTGGCGCATTATCAGGAGCGCTACTTAATGAATGCAGCATCACGCCAACAGCACCATACATTGCAGCACGACTAGCACCAGTAGAACGATACACACCCGCTTTTCCATAGGCGCCAAAAGTTTGTACAATAGTTGGATCAAACATACTATGATAATAAACAATCTTTCCTTTTACTTCGGCTTTTCGTTTTTCCAATTCATCAAAATCGGCAACTGCTAAAAGCTCTGCTTCAATTAAACCTTTACTTCCTAATGAATTGCCTAAAGCCAATGCAGCTAAAGGACGATTCATTGCTTTTCCATTGACACTAACTACACTTGCAAAATCCTTACCCCCGCGTTGCCAATTGGGTGTTTTACAAGGTTGCATAAACACTTTGTCTGGCGCGAATGATTCCATATTTCGCTTCCCCCAAATTGCTGCATTTTGTTGTTGTGGTGAACCTGCCAAACGACCCCCAATTTGTTTGGTTAACTGCCTTAATAAATCATACGCCTTACCATTGGTCATGATTTCATCTGACATTTTTTTTATTATAATACTATCTTGATTTACTTGAGCTTGGGTCAAAAATGGCCAACAAAACATCAAAAGGAATAATTTACGCATACTCGATTTTTTTTCATTTAAATAATTCTTAAATATAAATAAACTTTATTGCATTATAAGTTGTTATTTGCAGATACAATAGCACTTAAATGAAGATTGGAATTGTTTGTTATCCTACTTTTGGCGGTAGTGGCGTTTTAGCTACCGAACTTGGCAAAGCCCTAGCGGAAAAAGGCCATGAAATCCATTTTATTACCTACCAACAGCCGGTTCGCCTAAATGGCTTTCATACCAATATATTTTACCATGAAGTTAGGGTACCTACTTATCCATTATTCGACTACCCGCCTTATGAATTAGCACTGGCGAGTACGATGGTGGATGTAATATTAAACCATGATTTGGATTTAATTCATGCACACTATGCTATACCACACGCATCTGCTGCTTATACCGCCAAACAGATTGTTAAACAAAAAACAGGGAGATCAGTTCCAGTAATTACAACTTTACATGGCACTGATATTACTTTGGTTGGTCGCGATAAAACATACGAGCCCGTAGTTACTTTTTCAATTAACGAAAGTGATGCTATTACTGCAGTGTCTGAAAATTTAAGAGCGGAGACATTCAAACATTTCGATATTAAAAAAGAAATTGAAGTCATTCACAATTTTGTTGATGTACATCGATATAATAAAAAAGCTGTTACCGCATTTAGACAAGTAATTGCTCCGAGCAATGAAAAAATAATCATCCACGCATCTAATTTTAGAAAAATAAAAAGGATTGATCACGTGATGGAAATTTTTAAAAATATTCATAGCGCGCTCCCTGCAAAATTATTAATGGTGGGCGATGGCCCTGAGCGTCCACTCGCTGAAGATCTTACCAGGCAATATGGGTTAGATGGGGATGTGCGTTTTTTAGGAAAGCAGGAACAAATGGAAGAAATTTTAGCGGTGAGTGATGTTTTTTTATTGCCTTCCGAATATGAAAGTTTTGGATTAGCTGCACTTGAAGCGATGGCAGCAAGTACTGTCGTAATTAGTTCAGATGCAGGTGGATTAGGAGAAATTAATATTGATGGTGTTACAGGCTACACTGCCCCCGTAGGTGATGTGGCAAAAATGAGCAAAAATGCTATTGAACTATTGCAGGATGAAACAAAATTAAAAGCCTTTAAGAACAATGCTTTAAAAGAAGCAAAACTTTTTGACATACATCATATCATACCTAAATATGAGGAATTGTACAGGCGCTTTTGCAGAACAGGTGATTGCTAAAGATTAATAAGAAGCGACCGCTTCGTCAATACTTAATTTTATTTTATTAACTGCGTCGGTTAATTCCTCCATCGTAATGCTTAATGGCGGTGCAATTCTAATTTTATCTTCTGCAAATAAAAACCAATCGGTTATAATACCATGCGCAACACAAGTTGCTGCTATTTTTTTTGCAAGGGTGGAAGATGAAAATTGTAAAGACATCCACAATCCTTTATGTGTTCGATTTAAAATACTTGGGTGCACCAATTGCTCCAATAAAAATTGCTCTTTTTCTGCAACTTCATTGATCCAATTGGATTGTTGCAAAACTTGCAAAGCCGCATGACCTGCAGCGCAACAAACTGGATTTCCACCAAATGTGGTGATATGTCCTAATACAGGACTATGCGTTAAAGCACCCATCATTTTTGCATTTGCAATAAACGCACCTAATGGCAAACCTCCTCCCAATGCCTTACCCAACAATAAAATATCTGGGGTAATGCCATATTGTTCAAATGCAAATAAAGTACCTGTACGACCAAACCCTGATTGAATCTCGTCCACGATGAATACCACACAAAGTGATTCACATTTTTCTTTTAATGCAATAATCCATTCTTTATTCGCAGGCGTGATGCCTGTTTCCGCTTGTACTAATTCAACCAAAACACAAGCAACCGTATTATCAATCAAATTTAAATCGTCAAAATTATTGTACGACAATTGCATCACTTCTGGGAGCAAGGGCCTAAAAGCATTTTTAAAATATTCATCTCCCATCATACTTAAGGCTCCTTGTGTACTTCCATGATAAGCGCCGTTAAATGAAATCATTTTGGTGCGCTTCGTAACTCGCTTTGCTAATTTCATTGCACCTTCAGCAGCTTCAGCACCACTATTGGTAAAATACACGGATTGCAATTGATCCGGTAACACAGTCGCTAATGCTTTTGCATATTGCACCTGTGGGGACTGAATAAATTCACCGTAAACAATCACATGCATATATTGTTCAGCTTGATCCTGTATTGCTTTAATCACTGATGGATGACTATGGCCAATATTACAAACACTAAACCCACTAATCATATCCATAAAAGCTTTCCCGGCGTTGTCATATATATATATCCCCTTAGCCGATGCAACTTCAATACCAATAGGTTTATCGGAGGTTTGCGCTAAATGCGAAAAAAAAAGTTGTCTATTGTTAATGCTGGACATAATAACTATTAAATTGCAGTACAAAAGTCGCATTTTTATGGCAACCATACTCACAGTTCAAGGGAAACATCCCCAATTTGGTGAAAATTGTTTTATTGCACCCAACGCCACCATTGTTGGAGATGTTATTATGGGCGAGGATTGCTCCATTTGGTTCAATGCCGTATTGAGAGGGGATGTCCATTATATTAAAATGGGCAATAAGGTAAATGTGCAAGATGGCGCGGTCATTCATTGCACTTATTTAAAACATCCCACTAATATTGGAAATAATGTTTCCATTGGTCACAATGCCCTAGTGCATGGTTGCACCATTCATGATAATGTTTTAATTGGCATGGGAAGTATTGTAATGGATGCATGTGTAGTGCATTCAAATGCAATTATTGCTGCGGGTGCAGTCGTATTGGAAGGCACTATTGTGGAAGAAGGAAGTATTTATGCTGGCGTACCCGCAAAAAAAGTGAAGATGGTTTCAGAAGCATTAATTAGTGGAGAAATAAATAGGATCGCGGATAACTATGTAAAATATTCCAGTTGGTTTTCGGAACATAATGAAGCGCCAAAAAAATAATTATTAATACTTGGGCCCTTCAATCCCATGCCATAAATCAACATAACTAAAAAAGCGGGCTTCAGAAATAATTCCTTTTTCTACTGCGGCTTTTACCGCGCATCCTGGCTCGTTGATATGTTGGCAATTATTAAATTGACAGCCCTCCATTTTTTCACGCATTTCTGGAAAGTATTGTGCTAACTCTTCTTTTTCTAAGTTCACCAAACCCAATTCACGCATACCTGGCGTATCTATAACTGAACCTGATGCAGGTAAGTCATACATCTGCGCAAAAGTAGTAGTGTGCATCCCCTTCCCACTCCAATCACTTACTTCTTGTGTATTTAAATCCAAATCAGGAAATAAATAATTTATAAAGGAAGATTTTCCAACTCCGCTATGCCCACTCACCAATGTTGTTTTACCAATTAATAATTCTTGAATTTTATTTAACCCTTGGTCCTTTTCAATACTTATTAAAAAAACTTTATACCCAACTGCTTCATACATTTTTTTAAATTGGTCATAGGTTTCCATTTCAGCAGGGCCATAAATGTCTGATTTATTAAAAACAATCATTGCAGGAATATGAAAAGCCTCACAGGAAACCAAAAATCGATCTATAAACCCTTGTGAGGTTTTAGGTGATTTTAAGGTGGCTAATAAAATAGACTGATCTAAATTGGAGGCGATAATATGTTGCTGTCTTTTATTATGGGGGGATTGTCTGGCCACATAATTATCACGGTCAATAATATGGGTAATCATGACCGAATTTTGATCTTCGTTTTCCATTTCATAATTCACCCAATCCCCAACAGCAATAGGGTTCGTAGAGGAAATGGCATCTAATTTTATGACGCCCTTAATACGCGCCTGATAAAATAGACCCTCCTCCGATTTGACGGAGTACCAGCTACCAGTTGATTTATAAATCCTTGCCTTCATTGGA
>JAURIP010000244.1 GCA_030832695.1 Sediminibacterium sp.
GCAATTGGCCCTAATCCATGTGTAGGATATAGACTACCATTGTTTTCGATATTTTCTTTCAATCTCCACATATCCGCATACGCCTTTTTATTAAACAAATAATCACTACTTAAATCGTGAATGTATGCACCCTCTGCGTGTAAAATTTCACCAAACAATCCGTTGCGCGCCATATTAAGTGTAAGTAATTCAAAAAAGTCATAGCAACAATTTTCAAGCATCATCATGTGCTTGCGTGTTTTTTCAGAAGTTTCTACTAGTTCCCAACACTCGTCAATCGTTTTAGCAGCAGGTACTTCAGAAGCAGCATGCTTACCATTTTTCATTGCATACACCGAGATGGGTGTGTGTAATGACCATGGTGTAGTTACATAAACTAAATCAATATCATTGGATTCGCAAACCGCTTTCCAGCCCTCAGCGCCTGAATAGGCTTTTGCTTTAGGCAAACCTTTTTTTGTAAGAATATTTTGTGCCTTTTCTACACGCTCAGGATATTTATCACACAAAGCTTTTATTTCAACTCCATCTATATAACTTAATCTGTCAACCGCACCTGGTCCACGATTTCCCAATCCAATAACAGCAACACGCACTGTTGGTAATTTGGGAGCTGCATAACCACACATATTAAATGCGGCAGGAGCGGGGGTTGTATTTTTTACATGGCTAGCAGCAAATCCTTTTTCTGGAATCGCAGTAATGATTGCACCAGAACCTAGGGCAATATTGCGAAGAAAGGAACGTCTATTTGTACTCATTTTATTTGTATTGAAGGTGAATATTAAAGATAAGGAAAACAAGTTGTGTTTAAAATTTTCTTGTCTGCCTATTATTTAGATTTATTTTTTTGTAAATTTTTCTTCAATTATTTTTCTTTTGGTCCAACATTCATCTAATGGACCACCCGTTGATTTTTGTCCTTGGTGTCTCCAGTCCCCACCAATAATGGAATATCCAAAGGAAAGCGACTTCCCAATACTTTGGGTAGTTTTTGTAAAGTATTCAATGTTTTCGGTATACTTTCCGTTTTGTGTTGTTTGTGTTCCACCTCCGGCATCAAAGAATTTTTTGGTCACTACATTATAACTTACCCATTGAAAGTACTTGCCTGAAATAATTTTCATGGTGCGTCTTGGAAAAAAAGGATTTGCTCTTTTACTAACAATATCATTTGTATAATTTCCGCTAATAATCCAAGAGCCAAATAAATCGCCCGCTTTTCCCCCATCTAACCTCGTTAAGCCGGATAATATATTGCCTAAGGAAAGTTGGCCATCTTTTTTAATTGTTATTGGAATACTTGCAGATAGATTAACCGTGGCGGTATCCAGAGAATGCCATTCATAGGATAATTCCATATTTTCCTTATCTATACGATATTTGCCACCCCAAGTATAATTAAATTTTTTCTCTACTAAGTTATAACTTGCCACACTGAAAATATAATCAGTGATTATGACCAATGTTTTAGTATTATTTTCCTCTTTTCCCCATGCCCCCAAAACATTCATATTTGTTTGACTATTAACACTAGAGGTAAGCATTAGTATACAGTAGCTAGTGAACAATACAATTTTTTTCATACTCCTCATTTTTGTAAAATAAATATAAATAAAATATTGCGGGTAATGAATTTTAAATTGCGATTTAAATTCAAATTATCTCATTCAATAGCGTAGTCTATAAATTTTGTATATTGAGCTTCTCAAGAACTAAATAATTCTATGAAACGCAGAAACTTTATCGGATTGAGTAGCACCATCGGCTTAATGGCCGGAATTTTACCAACGGCTGCAATTGCGGAAACAAAACAATTAGAACAAAACGGGAAGCGTTACCAAAATGGCGCAAGTCCTTGGCCCATTTGTTTGGATACTGCCACCATTCGGCCGGCCTCCCTTAAAGAAAAAGTAAGCATTGCTGCTGAAGTTGGTTATGATGGCATTGAGCCCTGGGATAGTGAATTAGAAGAATTCGAAAAAAATGGGGGGAATTTAAAAGCCTTGGGTGCTGAAATTAAAAAGCTGGGCCTTAAAGTGCCAAGTGTGATTGGCCTTTGGAATGCAATACCCGGAACCATGCCCGAGTTTCAATTGTCGTTGAAGGAAACGCGCCGACGTATGCGTATGGCGCATGATATTGGCGCCGAACATATTCAAACGATACCCAATACCTTGCCTGAAAATTATAATCAAAAATGGGTGGCAGAAAGATATCGTGACATTATTGAAATTGGCATGAAAGAATTTAATATTAAACCTGCTTTGGTTTTTGTAAAATATTTTACGATCAAAACTTTAGGTCAAGCGGTTGGTATAGCGATGGATGCAAATCATCCAAACGCGCTAGTTATTCCAGACGTATATCATATGTATATTAGTGATGGCGGCTTTGAAGGATTAAAAATGTTAAAGGGAGATGCAATTGCCATTTTTCAATTCAATGATGCACCCAACACGCCTGCGTTTAAAGATTTAAGAGATGAACATCGCGTTTATCCAGGCGATGGTATATTACCACTTGCTTCTATATTTAAAGATTTAAAAGCAACAGGATACAAAGGATTTATTTCATTAGAAATGTATAATCCAAATTATTATAAAGAAGATTTATTACAAGTCGCTAAAACTGGATTAAGAAAAACTTTAGAAGTACTTAAAAAAGCGGGTGTATAAAATTAGAGATAAATTCATTTTCGATATTCTTTATACGATAATATCATTGATCACTTTTCCAGACACATCCGTGAGACGGAAACGCCTTCCTTGGTACTTATAAATTAATTGTTCGTGGTTGATGCCCATGATATGTAATAGGGTTGCATGAAAATCATGCACGTGCACGGGGTTCTTGACAATATTGTAACTAAAATCATCTGTTTGTCCGTAAGTCATACCAGGCTTGACGCCTGCGCCTGCCATCCACATAGTAAAACAACGTGGATGATGGTCTCTGCCATAATTATCTTTTTCTAATTTTCCTTGTGAATAAGCAGTACGACCAAACTCGCCACCCCATATCACTAAAGTATCATCGAGCATTCCTCTTCTTTTTAAATCCATAATTAATGCCGCTGATGCTTGATCGGTTTGCTTGCATTGTTGTTTCATTCCTTGTGGCAAGGAACCATGATGATCCCATCCTTGATGATACAGTTGTACAAAGCGAACATCTTTTTCTAATAATTTTCGCGCTAATAAACAATTGGCTGCGAACGTTCCCTTTTCTCTACTATCTGGTCCGTATAAATCAAA
>JAURIP010000073.1 GCA_030832695.1 Sediminibacterium sp.
ACTTGCGCTGTGTAAGGCAATAAGTCACTTACCCAGGTATTACTTTTTCCATGCTGTTTAAAGTTTGCGAAAGAGGAGGCAATAGGTAGTAAAGCTTGACTGGCACTCATTCCTGTTAAGCGTTGCCCATTACGAATCGAATCAGGTAAGCCCTGTCCTTGCATTTTTATTAAGCCTGGTTTGTAATCAAAAGTTTCAAATTGTGAAGGGCCACCACTCATAAATAAATACACCACGCGTTTTGCTTTAGGCGCGATGGTAGGCAAGGCGTCTAATATTTGTTGTTCAAAAGTTTTTGTTGAAATACTACTACTTAATAAGGTACCCAATGCCATCGCGCCCATACCGCCTGCTGTACTTTTCAAAAAATTGCGACGTTCAATTTTTTTATTGATGGCGTCAAATTCTTGATTATATATTTTAAAATCATTTTCTTTTCTCATAAACTTACCTTTTAGTAATGGTTGCATCTGAATTTAATATAGTGCTTGCGACGACACTATTTGCGGCTACCCAATAGGGGTCTAATGTTTTATCAATTTTATATAATCCAGTATTGATCCATCCTTTAATTTTATTTGGGTAGGCTTTAAACTTATTGTATTCCGATTGTTGCAATGCATATAATAATGCCATCTGTTTTGTTGTGGGGGTGGTTCCTGTAAGTTGTTGATAGGCTTTACTAATAGCGGCTGCTGTGTTTTGTTGTTTGGTGATGCTTTCTCCAATGACTTTAGCTGCTTCAATAAAAGTGGGATCATTTAAAGTAACCAAAGCTTGTAATGGTGTGTTGGTGGATTGTCTACGAACCAAACAAGATGCCCTGGTGGGCCCATCAAAATTAGCAAGGGTTGGATTAGGAACCGTTCTTTTTAAAACAATATAAAGGCTTCTTCTATATACCTGATCAGTACTGTCCTGATTATATTTGGTCCCATTAATTTCCCATAGTCCTTCTGGTTGATACGGATACACACTTTTACCCCCCAATTTTTTATTTAACAATCCACTTGCCGTTAACGCATTGTCACGAATCATTTCTGCAGACAATCGCATTGAAGGGCCTCTAGCTAATAATTTATTTTCTGGATCTTTTTCATTGAGCAAAGGACTCGCTTTTGAATCCTGCTGATAAGTCGCAGACATCACAATGAGTTTATTTAATTTTTTGATATCCCAGTTGTTATCTCTTAATTCAATCGCCAACCAATCTAATAAATCCAAATGACTGGGCATTTCACCTTGGTTGCCAAAATCTTCGGCCGTTTTAACTAATCCTTTACCAAAAAAGTTTTGCCATAAATGATTTACCGCAACTCTTGCAGTTAAAGGATTGCGGGTATCTGTTAACCACTGTGCTAGTCCATATCTATTTTTTGGAAGTTGACTTGGGAAGGGTAATATTTTTTCTGGCGTGTTTGGAAATACTTGTTTTGCAGGCGCATCATATTGCCCCCTGTTTAATAAAAAAGTTTTTTTAGGTTGTTGCATTTCTTGCATCACCATTAATTCTTTGATATGCTCGGTTGAATCTGATAATAATTTTCGTTGTGTTTGCAGCGCAAGAGTTGCATTTTTAATAGCAACATTCACTACTGAGTTGTAATAATCTTTTAAAACGGAAATATCATCCGTGCTTAATTCGACCCTGGTTTTTTTTGTGATTAAATCCCAATTTGATTTTTTTGCCAATACTTTTATTTCAAAAGGAGTTAACGCTCGGTTATATACACTAATGTCATCTATTTTTCCTCCCTTCATTCCAAAACCTCGGCCCCAGCCGCCTATTTGCAATCCCGGTTCGTCCTTTGAAAAAAACACAATGTCTTTATATAACTGATCAATTTGTGTTTCCATTTTTAATGGCGATCCATCTACAAATAAATTTAGTCCCTTTGCAGTGGAGGAGCCATCATAGGTCATCGTGAGTTGTATCCATTGATTACGGGGTATATCATTTAATGACACTTTAGTTATAGCATTGGAAGGCGCCGTATGTGCCATAGTCATTTCAAGTCGATTGTTTTTTAAATAAACATTATACCCTTTGAAATTATATAACCTTTCCATATTGCTTTTATGAAATATAACTCCTTCCTTCATTTCCTTGGAGATGTTCATCCAAATCCCAATCGAAAAAGGATCCGATTTTCTAAAAACGCCCACCTCTTTTAAATCTAAATAGGTATCCCCTGTTAAATATAAACTTTGGTTATTACCATTTCTTTCAAAAATTAGGGGTTCGCTTTTGCTGTCTCCGTCGCGACGTAAGGCGGCAGTTTTACTATTGTTGACACTATTTTTTAACGAATCCTCAAAATCATAAAAGCCTTGTAAATTTTCAGTGGGTATACCCTTACTAGAAATTGTTTTATATTTTTCCTGTTGTATCCATTCATTAAATTCATTCGTTGCATTTTCATAGCTCAATTTTAATTGTGCTTCTTTTTCTTTGACCAATGAATTTATATATTGAATTGTTTTTTCTTGTTCAGCGGAAGGAAGCATTAATGTGGGTGTTGGCATGTCATCATTCCAAGATATTTGTCCCGCTTCACGAATGTTATTAAAAAAACTATACAACTGATAATAATTTTCCTGCGAAACCGGATCATATTTATGATCATGACATCTTGCACAGCCTACCGATATGGATATAAATGCATCCCCAAAAGTATTGGTTCGATCCATCACATATTCTGTTTGAAATTCTTCTTCTATAATTCCCCCCTCCATATTTTGTTGGTGATTACGATTAAATGCAGTTGCAATAATCATATCCTTTGTAGGCGAAGGCATTAAATCACCCGCTAGCTGATAGTGGATGAAATTTTTATAAGACATATTATCGTTAAAAGCACGAATCACCCAATCGCGATATACCGACATATCTCTTGTTCTATCTACGGTATATCCATAGGAATCGGCATAACGTGCCAAGTCCAACCACTGTGTTGCCATTTTTTCACCATAATGCGGGGAGCTTAATAATCGATCCACTTGTTTTTCATAAGCATTCGAACTTTTATCATTGACAAAACTGTTGATTTCATCAATGGTCGGAGGCAGGCCTGTTAAATCCAATGAAACGCGTCTTAGTAAAAGCTCTTTGGAGGCTGCGGGACTAGGCTGTAAGCCTTCTCGTTGCAACCTGCTCAATATAAAATTATCAATAGGGTTATTTACCTGTAAATTAAAGATGTCGGGAATGGCCCTTTTTTGTGGAGTAACAAAAGCCCAATGTGGTTTATAAACGGCACCCGTTTCAATCCATTTGATAAGGATGGCTTTTTCCCTTGCGCTTAATGATAAGTGCGATTTTGGGTGCGGCATCATATAATCGGGGTCGGAAGATAAAATGCGGTGGTAAAGCTCACTCTTATTTAAATTACCTGGCACAATAGCAAATTTCCCAGGGCTCTCTGGCAAAGGTCCATAGGCCGACGCCTCCATATCTAATCTAAGTCCTGCTTTTTGTTTTGCCTTATCCGGCCCATGACATTTAAAACATTTGTCAGATAGAATTGGTTTTACATCCTCATTGTAATCAATGGTTGCGGGTAAGCTTAGATAAGCTTTGTTTACATCTTCGGGTAATTTAGAAATGGATTTAAACGCAACAAAAAGGAATCCAAATCCTATAAATAAATAAAGTTTTTTCATTTTTTCTCAAATTTAAAATCACCTATCTCAATAGTCACTTTCGGATGTATTTTTTTAAACTGTTCAATTCCGCTCATCGTCACTTTTGTTTTCCACAAATAAATTTGGGATAAATTCTTTAATGAAGTTAATTGAATTAGTCCTTCATCTGAAATATTAGTACCATAAAGATTTAGCTGTTCCAATTGTGACAACTGCTTTATATAGGCCATCCCATCATCGGTGATCAAAGAGTTTTCTAAATTCAGTTTTTTAATATTTTTTAAATCCGCAACTATTTTTAAATCATTATCATCAATCGCTAAGTTGGCTAATTTTAAAGTTACTAACTGTGTATTAATATTTTTTAATGTTTGTAAGCTGGCTTTATTAAAGGGAACTACATTGACAAAATTAGCCATTACAAAATTAGAGCCTTCTGTGATATTGGTTAAAATAATATTTTCTTGTTTAAATTCATCAATGATAGCAGGGCTAATAGCTGCAGGGTTGGGTAAGCTTGAAATTTTTTCGAAACCTTTGATATTATTATTTTCAATTGAACTCTTTTTTGTTACTCTTATTTCAATTTTTGCGTTTTCTAATTTTGAATCATCTAAAATATTCTTATCCGCTATTTTATTTGCTGCTACAATATTGTTTGTTACTTCCTTATTGTTGATGGTGTCAATGATGTCCTCGAAAGATGCACCTGATTTTATCCAGCGTTCAATAATTAAAATTTCATTTTGACTCAACTGATGCTTTCCTTTGGGGGGCATGTGTTTTTCGTCATCAAGCGGCAATAGTAAGCTTGTATATAGCGGACTTTTGAAAGTATTACCCGCGAAAAATATCTTTCCGTTTTTCCCACCCTTCTTAATGTATGCTTCTGCATCTAATCTTAATCCATTTTTTTGTTTAAGTGCAGCGTGACAATTATAACACCTCAATTTTAATAAGGGCGCAATTTGTTCTTTATAAACATTATGTGTTTCAATGGTCAATGAATCACTGCCATTTGAAATTGTTTGTGTAATTATTTTTGATGCCCCTATCAAAGTATCCGACGAAATAGTGTTGGCTTTTTCATTTGAATTAAATAAATAATTTTCTCCGTGTGTCAGTGTGCCGCCATAGTGACCCGTAATGAAAATAAGTAGGGTTAATAAAATGGCTAATATTTTTCGATATTGTTTTAATAAATATGCAAGTAATCCTAAAGTAGCTGTAGCGATTCCGGTCCATTGGTGTTTTTGTACTATTAATGCATCATATTCGCCAGAGTTGGATAATATCCATCCTGCAATACAAGCCAACACTGCACTTATACTTCCAACTAACAAAGCCAATGAAATAGGCGTTTTTAAATCAATGCCACTATAATGTTGGTACGCCATCATAAAAACACCCAATAGCAAAATACCAATCGGTAAATGCACAATTAAGGGATGTAAGTGACCCATGAAATCCAACATATTATTTAGATACAAATTAATAGCAATCTAGCGTATAGCAATTTAACTATTAAATAGGACTACTTGTTAATTTCATACCTAAAATTTAGTCTATCCGGTTCTCCAAAATAAGCAACTACCTCCTCCCTAACCTTAACACCACCAATACCTTCCATTGCTTTTTGTGATCGTATGTTATTAGCCCCTACATAAAATGCAACCTTATCTACAAAATTAAATGCATGGGTAAGCATTAGTTTTTTTACTGCTTTATTGATGGACTTTCCCCAACAACTTCTTGAAAAAAAGGTATATCCAATTTGAATTTCCTTCATCGCTGCGTCGTATGCGCAATAGCGACTGGATCCCAATGCCTGGCCACTTAATGTATCTCTAATGATAAATGCCCCACCTGATTCCATGGCCCCTTTAAAATAATTTGTAAAAGCATCCAATTTATATCTGTCTGGATTGGGATGTTGTTCCCAAATTAAAGGATCAGAGGCAACCAAGTACAACTCCTCAAAATGTTCTTGCTGCAAGGGTTCTAGCCAAACAAGGTCGTTTTTTAAATTAGTGGGTTGCAGGATCATAACGGAGCAATTAGCATTTTAATATGCCTACCTCTTAAAATATATAAAAGCGTAATGCATTTTTAATATTTAAATTTACTATATTTTTATCATACCCAAACCGCTCTGTTCAAATGAAAAAAATCATTACGCAATTTATTGTTTTATTTTTTTGTACAAACATTGGATTTGCACAACCAATAAATATCCCAGTGTATATTTCAGGTACAGAAGGGTATAAAAGTTTTCGAATTCCTGCGATTATTAAAACCCCAAATAATGACTTATTGGCCTTTTGTGAAGGAAGAGTAAATTCATCAGGTGATTTTGGAGATATAGATATTGTGATGAAACGAAGTTCCGATAATGGTAAAACCTGGTCACTGATTAGTGTGATTGCAACCTATGATTCATTACAAGCAGGCAATCCAGCACCAGTGGTTGATAGGAGCGACCCAGCTTATCCCAATGGAAGATTATTTTTATTTTATAACACAGGCAATAATCACGAAAGTGAAATAAGAAATGGCAAGGGCGTAAGAGAAGTATGGTATAAAACATCCATTGACAATGGATTTACTTGGAGTGCGGGTGTAAATATTACCACGCAAACACATCGACCGATGCAGCCAACGGCCAATCCTTTATATAATTTCAAAGAAGATTGGAGACATTATGCAAATACACCTGGTCATGCTTTACAAATTTCAAATGGTTTATATAAAGGCCGAATTTTTATTCCTGCCAATCATTCGGCAGGGACACCGAAAAAGCAAGGCGATGATTATTTTGCGCATAGTTTTTATTCGGATGATCACGGAGCCACATTTAAGTTAAGCGAAAAACTATATCTACCTGGTAGCAACGAGTCAACCGCCGCAGAACTTTCTAATGGTAGCGTAATGCTTAATGCAAGAAATCAAAAAGGGGATATTCGATTACGCATAGTGGCCATTAGCTCGAATGGCGGGGCATCCTGGGATACAAGCTATTTTGATCAACAACTTCCGGATCCTGTTTGCGAAGGAAGTATTTTAAATATTGGTATAAAAAATAAAAAACAAGTAATCGCTTTTTCAAATGCTGCTGATACAAAAAACAGAAACAACCTAACCTTACGTATTAGTTTCGATGAAGGAAAAACTTGGACAAAAAATTGGGTCATTGATAACGCTACTGATCCAAAAGCGATGAGTAATAATTCGGCTTATTCTGATTTGGTATTAATCAACAAGCAACATATTGGCATTTTATATGAAAAGGATAATTATGGTAAAATTATCTTTACGGCCGTAAACTGGAAAAAGAAATCCATAGGGCAGTAGAAAAGTAAATACTCGACAATATCAAATACCAGATTAGTTATTTTATTTCTGTGACCTTCTTCTTGCTTCCTCCGCCTCTTTGTATATTCTTATCCAAGTAAGGGACATATCAATGATTGCTAATAAGGGGCCAATCACGATGACCATAATCACTTCCAAGCCTGGTGTATATCCTGTTACCCCATCTAATGAAGTTGCTTTTGCTCTTTGGTATAATTTGTACAAACAATAAATTCCCGAAAGGATCCAAATACCTATAATTACATTTTCACTCATAATATTTTTTATTTATTGCAAAGATACGAATTTAATTTTCAATTTTTCCTGCGGCTCTGTTATTAGCACCGGTGCGCTTTTGTAAGTCATCGCCTAAGTCA
>JAURIP010000284.1 GCA_030832695.1 Sediminibacterium sp.
AAATCAGGCAGGGTCATTGCCCTGGCAACCTCGAAAGATTTACAAACTAAGTAAAAAGTCGTTGGGTTGATTCCACCGCAATCTTTACAACTTGAGGTTTCAAATTGAAACCTCAAGTTGTTGGAATTATTACTACCTTATTTATTTTTACGAAACACCATACAGTGTTGCCAAGGTAGGTTGCTGATATTTTTTTCAAATATAAATCCAGCTGCTTTAAACTCACGAACGGCTTGTTGTTCACTCATTTTGTGAATGGTTTTAATAGGGACCATTGCATCTTCGGTTCTAAATTCTACTAGGACTAATTTACCACCTGGCTTTAGGGCTTCTAACATGGCCATGCCCATTTCATAAGGGTATGAAAATTCATGGTACACATCAACGAGCAACATGATGTCAATACTATTTGCAGGTAGTCCAACTGTTTGTTCCGTACTTAAAACAGGCACTATATTTTTTGTTTTTTCTGCTTGAATACGATCCTTCAAAAATAAAATCATTTCTGGTTCCACATCTACCGCATAAACTTTCCCGTTACCCACCATTTTTGACAATAAGGAACTGTGGTAACCACTACCAGCGCCAATATCCGCAATCATCATTCCTGGTTGTACACTCAAATTTTTTAATAACAAACTTGTATTTTCTTCCTTCTCTCTTTCCTCACGCTCAAGCCATTCAATACCATAATGACTCATTACCTGCGCAATTTGTCGGCCCATATACCATTTATTAATGCCATTCGCATCACCAGATTTTACCAAATATTTTCCTTGTGCATTTCCGAGCAAGGAAACGCATAACGCAATCATTACAAAAATAAAATTTGAATATTTTTTCATAATGTTTTTGTTGTGTGTAAAGGCATAACGATAATTAAATAATTTTTATCGTCACAAATATTTACTTATGTAAAAAAGGTATTAAGAAGGATTTACTAAAAATGAAGGAAGCTCCTCTATTTTTGAACAACACACTTGATCCATCACTTGCTTCAACTGAACTTTTAAACTTGAAATAAGATGATCGCCACCTTCATCCCCTAGTGCAGCAACTGCATACATAAAGCTTCGACCTAAAAATGCAAATTCAGCACCAGATGCAATAGTTCTAGCGATATCTGGACCTGTTCGTATACCGCTGTCCATCATGATTTTAATTTGCCCTTTATATTTTTCAACGATTGGGTGTAAAGTTTTTATAGTGGATTGACCAGCATCTAATTGTCTGCCGCCATGATTGGATACAATAACACCATCCAATCCTAATTTTATGGCCATCTCGGTATCTTCTTCAGATGCAATTCCTTTAATCACCAATTTCCCTTTCCATTGATCTCGGATAGCTGCAATTTTTTGTTCATTTAATCTGCCCGAAAAAGTTTTATTCATGAATTGCCCCAACTGGTTCATATTTAAATTCTTGGGCATATAAGGCTTCATTGTTTGAAAGGATGGCTGTCCATGATACAAAGTTTTCAACGCCCACTCTGGCCTTCCCATGATTTGCAATATATTTTTAACCGTCATGCGTGGAGGCATTGCCAAACCATTTCTAATATCTCTTGGTCGATAACCAAATGTAGGGACATCACTTAAAATAACTAATACAGGACAGGCAACATCTTGTAATCGTTTTATGATTTTATCTCTAATCTCATTTTCAGCCGGATGATATAGTTGAAACCAAGCGCGTCCTTCGGTTAGTGTACTTATTTTTTCAATGTTGCTGGTGGAAACCGTACTTAATATAAAAGGGATATTATGCTTGCAAGCTGCCTTTGCTAAAATTTCAGGTGCATTGGGCCAAATTAATCCTTGTAACCCAATGGGTGAAATTCCAAATGGGGCATCATACACATGTCCAAATAAGTTAGTATCTAATTTGGCTTCAATATGTTTTCTTAAATAATACGGCTTTAATTCTACCTCCCTTAATTCATGGGTATTCTTGTATAAATTAATATCCTCATTGCATCCGCCATCTAGATATTCAAAAGCAAATTTTGGAATCTTTGATTTTGCTTTTTTTATTAAATCATCAATGCCGGGATAATTATAATTATATGAAAGAGACATACTATTTTATTTTACTACAGCTCTTACGCCCGTATTTCCGCCACCATTTAATGTCATATCATGCGGCTTATTTATTTTCCAGCCACCTCTTGTGAAATCAGGAACATCAATTGATTTTGATCTTTGGCCTACAGAGTTACCACTCAATGGAAACACAGAACTCCATGCTGCTGCATCATATACATCCTGATCCAACGGTAAACCATTGCGTAAACAATCAATTAATCTCCAGTCCATGATAAAATCCATTCCACCATGGCCGCCTATATTTTTAGCAATTTCTCCGATATGTTTTACAATGGGTGGTGTATATTTTTCGCGCATGCCGTTCAATTCTTCTTCTTTCATCCATGCGTGTCCTAATGCAATACGCTCTGGACCAGGATATTTTTGTGCAGCACCTTTAGTACCACTTACCAAATGAATTCTTGAATAAGGACGTGGAGAAGATACATCGTGTTGTACCATTAATGTTTTACCAAGATCGGTTCTAATAATAGTCGTGTTCATATTTCCACGATATGTTTTTCCAGTGTACTCTTTGAAAAAATCATCCTTTGCAGCCATTTCGTTTGCTAAGGTGCCCAATGAAAAATCATTGGTGCTCATACTCACCAAGTGATCAAATTTATCGCCACGATTAATATTCATGCATTGTGCAATCGGTCCCAATCCATGTGTAGGATATAAGCTACCATTGTTTTGGATATTTTCTTTCAATCTCCACATATCCGCATACGCCGTTTTATTAAATAAATATTCGTGGCTTAGGTCGTGTATGTATGCACCTTCG
>JAURIP010000045.1 GCA_030832695.1 Sediminibacterium sp.
TAAATCAGGATTGCTTAATTGACAATTTTGTAGTGCTTGTTGAATTGCTTTAATGGTTTGGTCAATGTTTAAAACCTGACCATGTTGTACCCCATTACTGTTGGCACGGCCAAAGCCCAAGATCTCTAATTTGCCAAACTCATTTTTTCTGCCAGCTATAGCCGCAATCTTTGTGGTACCAATATCTAGACCCACAATGATGGGCGAATCATTTTGACTCATTTTTATGTATTTTAGTTGTTAGTTGTTGTTGTTCTTGGAAGTGGTCTTTGTCGGCATTAAAGCCTTCGCGGATTTCTTCATATTAATTAACGATTTATTGTTTTGTTTATTGTTTTGCGGATTGATTTGTTTTTTGATTTTTTTTGGGATACTTTTTTTGTTTACAACCACTTTAACTGCGGGCTTCTTAGCCACTTTATTTTCTTCTAATTTGACCTCTTTTTTGATAGCAATGGGCGCGACTATCTTCAAGGTATCTTTAAGGATGGGTGCCGAAGCAGTATCCGTATTCAAAATGACATTTTCTGTATTAGCAAATACCGAATTTTGAAATGGCATCATCCCGGCGGCATACTGAATAGGTTCCAACCCCTTTTTTAGGGCAACAATTTGCCCGTCAAATCTGCAATCCAATACTTGATAGGCATTGATGCCACTTTGTACCCATACTTTTTTATAGAAAGTATACAATCGATTTAATTTATCAGCCAAATTATCTACCGAGCCTATTAACACAGTATGATCTCCTAAACTAGGCACCATTTGAAAATCACCATTAGGCCCAATATTTACTTGTGCAATTTGCGCAGTGAAAAAACTATCCGTTTTAATAGTATTTGAAAAAAAGAGTACCTCCTTAAGTAGTAAACTATCTGGTGCAGATAATTTATCTTGATCTGTTGGGAATCCTGTAAATACAGGCAAACGAAGCACGGTAAGCTGTTTTAAAGGTAAGCGCCAACCTTGATCATCTATATAAAAGGAATTTCCTGCAACAGTAAAAACGCGTGCAATTGGAATTCGTTGTTGTATTTTAACCTCTAATAATTGTTGATTATTAATAAATAGTTCTGCATTTTTTATCCACCTTACTTTTTCTAACTCCTGCTCAATCGATCTTAAATTGATGCTTTCAACAATGGTACCTTTGGTGATCCCTTGGTCTTTTAAAATTTGGGTAATTTCATTTTCATCCATAAATAAAGCCTTGGTTGTTTCGCCCACCAATTCAACTTGTATTTGCGAAACTTTTTTACTCACTTTGGCTTTCCATGCAATTACAAATAAAAATATAAGTGCTGCACCTGCAATGCTCCACAAAGTTTTAATCAATATGTTTTGCCATTGCTTCATTTAGTAGATATAAGGAGGTCTTTAATATGATTGATACAAACATCAATATCACCTGCCCCTGCCATCACAATTAACTTATCAGGTGTGGTTGCCGCCCATGCCAACAATGCCTCTTTTGACATTACTTGTTTTTTTGAGATACTCATTTTTTCAATAAGCATATCACTGGTAACTCCCGGAATAGGTAATTCCCTTGCTGGATAAATAGGCAATAAAATAACTTCGTCTGCCTTATCCAAAGTTTCAACAAAGCCCTCACATTGGTCCTGCGTGCGACTATATAAGTGGGGTTGAAAAACTAAAACCATTTTTTCGCCAGGATAAATACTTCTTACACCAGATATTAATGCATTTAATTCCTCAGGATGATGCGCATAGTCGTCAATCAAAACCTTATTTTCCGTTTTAACCTTATACTCAAAGCGACGCTTTACGCCTTTAAAATCGGCAACTGCTAACTTAATTTTATTTTCATCAATGCCTAATATTAATGCAATTGCAATTGCGGCAGTTGCATTTTCAACATTATGCAAGCCGCCCATATTTAAAATCACTTCCTTCAAAACGCCACCTGGGTGCACTAAATCAAAAATATAGGAGCCATCCACTACTTTTAAATTTTGCGTATGATAAGATGCACCGTTTTTATCATACCCATAAGTCTGAATCGTTTTATGATCCGAACTAGTGACCACCGTTGTTCCCATTTTTTGAATCAATGTACCCCCTGGCTTAATCTTATCCGCATATTGTCCAAATGCTTTCAATACTTCCTCCGCTGTTCCATAAATATCTAAATGATCTGGATCCACTGCAGTAATGACTGCAATATTAGGCGACAACTTTAAAAAACTACGATCGTATTCATCCGCTTCTACAACCACAACATTTTTTTCATGGCTCCAAAAGTTGGTATTATAATTGGAAGCGATGCCTCCTAAAAAAGCATTGCAACCATATTCCGTGTGCCTTAATATATGGGCTGTCATTGAAGTGGTCGTAGTTTTTCCGTGGGTACCAGCAATACCTATAGTGAAAGCATTTTCTGTAACCCATTGTAAAACATCGCTACGCTTCACTACATTATACCCATGGTCTCTATAATAATTTAATTCCTTATGATCCCCTGGAATAGCAGGCGTATATACTACTACGGTAGCTACTTTGTCAATTTGATTCAAATCATCTACGAAATGAATTTGTATTCCTTCCTTCACCAAATCGTCCGTTAATACGGTGGGCGTTTTATCATACCCTGAAACTTTCACACCTTGTGTATTAAAATACCTAGCCAATGCACTCATACCAATCCCCCCAATTCCAATGAAATAGATATTTTTTATATTCGTTAGTGGATTTATTATTTGCGTATTCATTATTAGCGGATTATTTCTTACTATTTTAAATATGTTGTAGTATTTGTTCTGCAATTACTTGATCCGCATTTATAAATGCATGTGCTTTTACCTTTTCTTGCATCAACTGTCTACTTTGATCATCATGAATTAAACTTTGCAACAAAGGAATCAATTTTTGATTTACTTCATTATCTTTTACCATTTTTGCAGCACCATCGTCCACTAGTACCAACGCATTATAGGTTTGATGATCCTCAGCTGCATGTGGATAAGGAACAAAAATAGCCGCCTTTCCTGTGATTGAAATTTCAGCAACTGCCATGGCACCAGATCTGCTTATCACTAAATCTGCAGCGGTATACGCGGCACTCATATCATCGATGAATGAACTCACATAAACATTGGCATAATCATTTGCAGCAGTTACATATGCAGCAGCATTTGGTTTCCCTGTTTGCCAAATCAATTGTATGTTGTCCTCTAGAAATGCTGTTAAATTATTTTGTATCGCTTTATTAATCGAGCTCGCTCCCAAACTTCCGCCAACAATTAAAACTGTTTTTTTATTGGGCATTAAACCAAAATGCAATACTGCATTATTTTTGTCATAGGAAGTATGTAGAATGTTTTGCCTAACTGGATTACCAGTTACCAATATTTTATCAGCAGGAAAAAAAGATTCCATCCCTTTTGTCCCAGTAAATATCTGAGTAGCATCGGCACCTAACCATTGATTTGCTTTTCCTGCAAATGCATTTGACTCGTGAATAAATGTAGGAATTAATTTTGTTTGTGCTTGTTTCAAAACTGGAAAGCTAGAATAGCCACCCACACCAAAAACGGCATTGGGTTTGAATTTTTTTATGATTGCCTTCACTTGAAAATAACTCTTCACTAATTTCCAAGGCAAGGATAGGTTTTTTAATAGATTAGTTCTGTTAAATCCAGCAATGGTAATCCCTTCAATCTCATAACCAGCTTGTGGTACTTTCTCCATTTCCATTTTACCCTGTGCACCTACAAATAGTATTACCGCATCAGGTTGTATTTTTTGAATGGCTTGCGCTACCGCTATCGCAGGAAAAATATGTCCTCCGGTACCACCACCAGCGATGATGATGCGAATGTTTTTATATTGCGGATGTAACGCCATTGGTTGTCTCAGTATTTTCGTCTGGTAATTCAATTTCAGTTTCTACTGGTGCCTTCCCTTCCATTTGTTCCACATTTCGTGCAACACTCAATATCAATCCAATGGAGCAACAAGTAAATATAAATGAGCTTCCACCCATACTCACTAATGGTAATGTAACTCCTGTTACTGGAACAATATTTACATTTACCGCCATATTTGCAATCGCTTGAATAATTAATGTAAAACTTAAACCAAGGGCTAAGAAAGCGCCGAACGCATAAGGACATTTTCTAAAAATGCGGATACATCTAAATAAAAAAACCAAGTAAATAAAGATGATAAACGCACCGCCAATTAATCCATACTCTTCAATAATAACCGCATATATAAAGTCATTATATGCCTGAGGTAAAAAATTTCTTTGACGACTGTTGCCTGGACCAAGACCAAAAAAGATTCCTCCATTAGCAATGGCAATTTTTGCTTGTTGCACTTGGTAAGGCACTTCTCTTTCGTTGG
This sequence comes from Sediminibacterium sp., assembly GCA_030832695.1. The sequence goes on from JAURIP010000045.1 coordinate 4,369, forward strand.
CGTACATGAAATCCTGTACCCGATTCACCCAAGTGCCAATGCGACCAACACTTTTCATTTTTTCAGCAACCACCGGCTGACCTTCCTCCGTTTTACTGGAGTGTGTGGCTATTGCCACACTCACAATAATTGCAACAGGAATCATGGCCACTAAAATGGTCAATAAAATATGCTTGAAACTTACCCTGCCAATAAACATAAGTAATAAGGAAGTAGCTCCAGTCAATAATGCATTTGACAAGTTTGCGGGCATGATTAATGCGCAAATAATGAATACTGGAATAATGATTGGTAAAAATCCTTTCTTAAAATCCTTAATTACTTCCTGCTTTTTACTTAACACCTTTGATATATACATAAACAAAGCAAGTTTTGCTATATCACTACTTTGTATTGTTAAATTGATAATAGGCAACTTAATCCATCTGCTGCCTTCATTTATTTTTGCACCAAAAAATAAAGTATAAATTAAAAGTGGAATTGACAACATGAAAAGTATGGTTGCAATTCTTGAAAAAACAGTATAATTAATACGGTGTAACCCAAAAATGACCAATAACCCCACCAAAGTGAATATCACTTGCTTAAACAAATAAACGCTTGTATTGCCACGGTACATTTTATAAGCCAAAGAACCTGTTGCACTATACACAACCAGTATAGATATCAATGATAAGACAATGACTAACCCCCATATGTATTTATCACCCCTTGTTCTTTGGTCCAAATGCTCCTTCATGCCCCCAATCGAAGGCATTTGTGAAAATAGTTTATCCGTGGTCTCGTTGAACATATTTATAATTCTTTAACTGCCTCTTTAAATTGAATGCCTCTATCTTCATAGTTTTTAAATAAATCAAAACTTGCACAAGCTGGGCTTAATAAAACAACATCCCCTTTTTCAGCTAATTTAAATGCGGCAGTTACCGCTTTTTTTGCAGAATCTGCTTCCACAATTGAAGCTACCTTGTCTCCAAAAAAATCAATGATCTTTTTGTTGTCTGTACCCATGCAGATAATCGCTTTAACTTTTTCTTTCACTAATTCAGCGATTAATTCATAGTCATTCCCTTTATCAACACCGCCTAAAATTAAAACAGTGGATTTTTGCATGCTCTCCAATGCATACCAGGTACTATTTACATTGGTTGCTTTGCTGTCATTCACAAAGTCAACACCACGAACAGTTGCCACAAATTCCATGCGGTGTTCAAGGCTATGAAAATTACTTACGGCTTCGCGGATTTTTTCCTTGCGAATTCCCAAAGTAGTTGCAGCAATACTTGCTGCCATTGTATTATAAGCATTATGCTTGCCTTTTAATGCAAAATCATAAATACTCATCGACACGCGTTCTTCTTGGATTTTCAACATCATTTGGTCGTTTTTGATGTAGCCTCCTTTTTTTACTTCTTGTTTCATAGAAAATGGTAATGGGTTAGTATTAGTAGTTAGTAGTGCTAAATGTTTAACAATGACTTCATCGTCAATGCAGTAAATAAAATAATCCTGAGCAGTTTGATTTTCAATAATTCGAAACTTACTTTTAATATAATTTTCAAATTTGTAATCGTACCTGTCTAAATGATCTTCTGTGATATTCAATAAAATAGCGATATCGGGTTTGAAATGTATGATATCGTCTAATTGAAATGAGCTTACTTCAATAATGTATAATGACTTAGGTGCAATTGCAATTTGTCTTGCAAATGAAAATCCAATATTACCTACCATTGCTACATCATCATTCACCAATTGACAAATATGATATAATAAAGAAGTGGCAGTGCTCTTTCCATTGCTACCAGTGATGGCTGTAATTTTACTAAAGCCCTTGTATCGATACCCAAATTCAATTTCACTAATCACTGGGATGCCTTTGGCTCTGATCGCCTTCACCATTTCATTTTTTTCAGGGATGCCTGGACTTTTCATCACCTCGTCTGCATTTAAAATTTGATCAACACTATGTTTGCCAGACTCAAAAGCAATACCATTGTCCTGTAACTCTTTTTGAAAATTAGCTTTAATGGTGCTTCCATCAGATACAAATACTTCATAGCCTTTTTGTTTGGCTAATAAAGCAGTACCTATTCCGCTTTCCCCTGCACCTAATATGACTAATCTTTTAGACAATGTATTATCTTGTTTTTAAGGTTAAGATGGAAGCAACTACTAATAAAATGGTGATAATCCAAAAACGAACTGCAATTTTGCTTTCATGAAAGCCCTTCTTCTGATAATGATGATGCAGTGGGCTCATTAAAAATACCCTTCGACCTTCCCCAAATTTCTTCTTCGTGTATTTGAAATAACTTACTTGAATAATCACACTTAAGTTTTCAATTAAAAACACACCACAAAAAATAGGGATCAATAATTCTTTTCTAACAATAATGGCCAATGAAGCAATAATGCCGCCTAATGCCAAACTTCCGGTATCTCCCATGAACACCTGCGCTGGATAAGCATTGTACCATAAAAATCCAATACAAGCACCAACAAATGCACCTACAAATATGGACAACTCCCCTAAATTCGGTATGTACATTACGTTTAAATAGTCAGCAAAAACATAGTTACCACTTACATATATAAATACACCTAATGCAGCACCTATAATCGCACTTACCCCAGCAGCTAATCCATCAAGCCCATCGGTTAGGTTGGCTCCATTGGAAACAGCAGTGATAATAAATGTGACAATTAAAATATAAATGATCCATGTATATTTTTCAGCACCTGGCCCTATCCAGCTGACCAATCTGCTATAATTAAATTCATGATTTTTTACAAATGGAATAGTGGTGATGGGTGTTTTAACTTTTACAAACCTTCTTTCCTCTCCATTAATTTTTCTAATAACAATGTCAGCACCTTTTGCTACCTTCTCACCTTTTGCCAAACTTTCAGTAACATTGATTGAAACAATTTCTCTTTCAACAGTCACCGCATTGCTAAAGTATAATGTCACTCCAATGATAATACCCAATCCAACTTGACCAATAATTTTTGAAATACCCGCCAATCCATCACTATTTTTCTTTTTATAGGCTTCTCCTTTATTTTGAGATTCCTTTCTGGCTCTAATTTTAAAATAGTCGTCTAAAAAACCAATTAAACCCAACCAAACCGTACATAAAATCATTAAACGGATATACACTTTATCCAAATTGGCAAATAACAAAGTTGGAATGAGGATACTCAATAATATAATGATACCACCCATAGTAGGCGTTCCTTTTTTTTGTTGCTCTCCCGCTAAACCTAATTCACGTACACTTTCACCAATTTGCTTTTTTTGTAAAAACAAAATCATTTTTTTACCATAAACAGTTGCAATGAATAAGGATAATAAAATCGCCATGGCAATTCTAAAAGTCAAAAACTGGAATGCCCCTAATCCAGGTATATTGAATGTTTTGTCTAACCATGAAAATAATTGGTACAGCATAGGAGGTTTATTTGGCTAAATCGTTAAATAAATTTTGTAATACTTCTTTATCATCGAAATGTTGCTTCACGCCTTTTATATCCTGGTACTTTTCATGTCCTTTCCCGGCAATTAAAATAATGTCCCCTGGTTTTGAAAAACTTACCGCCGCTTTGATTGCTTCTTTACGATCCACGATATTGATATACTTTCTTTTTGCTGCACTACTCAAACCATGCTCCATATCCTTGATAATTTCATTTGGATCCTCGGAACGAGGATTGTCACTTGTGAAAAATACTTTAGTACTTAAATCACATGCCACTTGTGCCATGATTGGACGCTTGGTTTTATCTCTATCTCCACCACATCCAACCACTGTAATTACATCCTCTCCCCCTTTTCTTAATTTTGCAATCGTAGTTAATACATTTTCTAATGCATCAGGTGTATGCGCATAATCAACAATACCAATACGTTGGTCAAGTCCGATGATATAATCAAACCTTCCTTCTGCACCCGTTAATGCACTTAGTATGGTTAACACCTGCTCCGACTTTTCACCTAATTGAATAGCAGCACCATACACTGCTAAAAAGTTATAGGCATTAAAAATGCCAATCAACCTGCAATGCACTTCAATTTCATTTACCAATAACACCAAGCCATGCAATTGATTTTCTAATATTTTTCCTTTATACGTTGCTGGCGCATGTAATGCATAAGTCAACTTATTCGCCTTTGTATCTGCTAATATTTGAGCACCATTTTTATCATCCAAATTGGTGATTGCAAATGCTGTATTTGACAATTGATCAAAGAATGCTTTTTTAGCATCTAAATACGCCTCGAAAGTTTTATGATAATCTAAATGATCATGTGTAATATTGGTAAATACCCCACCGATAAAATTCAATCCCGTAATGCGATGCTGATGAATAGCATGACTACTCACTTCCATAAACACATGCGTGCAACCTGCTTGCACCATTTTATCCAATAATGCATTTAATTGAATTGCATCAGGTGTGGTATGCGTCGCAGGCACAATCGTATCTGCAATGTGATTTTCAACAGTGCTTATTAAACCACAGGTATATCCCAAACCCTTAAATAATTTAAATAATAAAGTGGCTACGGTTGTTTTTCCATTGGTACCCGTAATACCGACTAATTTTATTTTATTAGATGCTTCGTTATAAAACTGATGTGCCATGATGGCAACCGCGACACTTGTACTTTCAACCACTAGGTAGGTAACACCTGCAAGCGTTAATTCAGGCAATTTTTCGCAGACAATAACTATAGCTCCTTTTTCAATGGCAGTTTCAATAAAATGATGTCCATCCATTTGCGCACCGCTAATAGCCACAAATACTGATGAAGGAGTCACCTTTCTTGAATTAATCTGAATATCATTCACCAGTTGCTTGGTTGATCCAACCACTTCACGAAGTGCAACTCCAAATAATATAGATTGTAATTCTTTCATTAATTTAACTCTATTTGAATTTGTTGCCCTTTTGAAATATAAGCGCCTTGTGCA
>JAURIP010000154.1 GCA_030832695.1 Sediminibacterium sp.
GAAGATTTAGGTCATATCATTAGTAAAGTAGATAGTACATTGTACGGATTATTTTAATATTTTATAGATGCAACAAATCACAACGGAAATACTAACGCAAATTAAATCCATTGTTGGTGCAGCATATGTATTCACTGACGAAGAGAGCTTTGAAAAATATGGCAGGGACGAAACAGAAAAATTACATTACAGACCGGCGGTCGTAGTTAAACCTAGAAAAGCAGAAGAAATTAGTGCATTGATGCAATTAGCAAATAAGCACTTAATACCAGTGACTCCAAGAGGCGCAGGCACAGGTTTAACAGGTGGAGCACTGCCTCATTTAGGAGGTTTGGTGATTGCGATGGAAAGATTCAATAGCATCTTAGAAATTGATGAAAGAAATTTACAAGTGACCACTGAACCGGGTGTTATTACAGAAGTTTTGCAAAATGCTGTAAAGGAAAAAGGCTTGTTCTACCCTCCCGATCCAGCTAGTAAAGGATCTTGTTTTATTGGTGGTAATATTTCTGAAAATTCAGGTGGCCCTAAAGCAGTAAAATATGGCGTAGTAAAAGACTATGTTTTAAATTTAGAAATAGTTTTACCTACAGGTGAAATTATATGGACGGGTTCGAATGTATTAAAAAATGCAACTGGTTATAACTTAACCCAATTAATTGTTGGAAGCGAGGGCACACTGGGCATTGTGACTAAAATTGTTTTAAGGTTAATCCCGCATCCAAAATTTGATTTATTAATGCTCGCACCATTCGATAGTTTAGAAAAAGCAAGTGAAGCGGTGAGCGCAATTTTTAGAGCAGGCATTACACCTAGTGCAATGGAGCTCATGGAAATTGAATCTATTAAATTAGCTAGTAAATTATGTGAGAGCACTGCAATTGCAATAACAGATAATTTGGCAGCACATTTAATTATTGAAGTTGATGGTAATGACAAAGATGTATTAATGAAGGATATGGAGGCCATTGCTGATGTTTTATCTAATTTCGAAGTGGGTGAATTGTATTTTGCAGATGATGCCCAACAAAAAACTGAACTTTGGAAAATACGCCGAAAAGCCAATGAGGCTTCAGTGGCTGCAGGATATACCATAGAAGAAGATACCGTGGTACCTAGAGCTGAATTGCCTAAATTAATAAAAGGTGTTAAAACATTGGCCGCTGAGAATGGATTTAAAGTAGTTTCTTATGGACATGCGGGTGACGGTAATTTACATGTCAGAATCAACCACCCTTTGTACAAGAAGAGCTATGAAAATGAAGTGATACAAGATATCCTTTTCAAAATATTCGAATTAGTGAAATCCCTTGGAGGAACCATTAGCGGAGAGCATGGCATTGGGTTGATTCAAAAATCTTTTATGCCAGTGATGTTTGACCCTATCACCATGGAGTTGATGAAGGGTATTAAAAAAGTATTTGATCCAAATCATATTTTAAACGCAGGTAAAATATTTGACCATCCATAAATGAAAAAAAAGCTATTACTCATTTTCATAATTACTTTCAGCAATAGCATTATAATCAATGCGCAAGAAGTCATAGAGACAATGCCATCTATGAATGTAAACCCAACATTTATTGGAGGTAATTTAGTAATTGGTGGTGGTGCCGGTACTTTTCAACTTGGACTCAATCCCGAAATGTATAAGCGTGTCAATGACTATATGGATATTGGGGGTGCTACCAATTTATTTTTTCAATCATTTAACCCAACAATTAGCAATGGGCTTCCTGGCACATCTTCTAGAAGTTTCCAATTAGGTGTTGGGGCATTTACTAGGATCTGGCCACTCGAAAAGTTTTTCATACAACTACAACCAGAATATAATTACACTTGGAGCAGGTTCAAAGACAGGGGGACGGATGGTGTCAATGCGGGCGCTTCAAGTAGTATTCGTTTTGGAGCAGAGAGCCTGTTGGCAGGTATTGGATATGGTACTAGATCAGAAAATGGGATGACCTATTTTAGTGTCATGATTGATTTATTAAAAAATCCAAACTCCCCATACCGAGATGGATATAACAGAGCAGAGCCAATTATTAGAGCGGGTTTTGCATTCCCTATTTTAGGTGCTAAGAAAAAGCAGCCTTAATTTCTTCGAGTGTTGTACAAACATGTAAACGGTACCTACTGCGTTCATATAAAAAATCTTCTTCTTCCATTTTATTAATCATGGCAGCCAAAGGATCATAAAATCCCTCAAAGTTGTATAACACTATTTTTTTATCATGAATGCTTAAATTATTCCAAACGAGCATTTCAAAAAGTTCATCAAATGTGCCCAATCCACCAGGTAGCACAATAGCAGCATCCCCTTTTTCGTATAAAAGTAATTTTCTTTCATGCATCGTCTCGGTTACTATTAATTCTGTTAACCCTGTATGTTGCGCCTCCCATTCTAATAATAATTTTGGCATAATTCCAATCACTTTGCCTCCATTCGCCAAACAACCATTTGCAACCGCACCCATTAACCCTTTATTGCCTCCGCCGTAGACTAATTCTATATTTTCTTGGGCTAATAGATTTCCTAAATGAGTCGCCGCTTTCAAAAAATTAGGATTATTACCCGATTTTGATCCGCAGAAAACAGTAAGGGACTTTATTTTCATGAAAACAATTTTTATACTCGAATATAGAAGTATTTTAGCTAAATATTTCAAAGATTCTCTTTACTTTGTCCTATCAAAATGTCAAACAATTAACTATGAGTGCAACTACCCTTTTTATATTCGTCATCCTTTACTTTTTAGTGTTGTTAGGAGTAGCCAAAATCACGGGCAAGAACAGTAATAATATGTCTTTTTTTATAGGTAATAAAAATAGCAATTGGATGTTGGTGGCGTTTGGTATGATTGGTACTTCATTAAGTGGCGTTACATTTGTGAGTGTCCCAGGTGCTGTAGGGAAAGATGCATTTCATTATTTACAAATAACGCTAGGCTATTTAATTGGTTATTTATCGATTGCTTATGTGCTACTACCCATTTATTATAAACTAAATTTAACTTCTATTTATAATTTTCTAGAAGGGCGATTGGGGTTCAGCGCTTACAAAACAGGGGCCTCTTTTTTTATTCTATCAAGAACATTAGGGGCAACTGCTAGATTGTATTTAGTTGTCAAAATTTTACAATATTTTATTCTTGACAATATGCATGTGCCTTTTTGGGCTACTACAGTAGTCATTTTAGTCATGATCTTATTATACACTTATGAAGGTGGTGTTAAAACAATTGTTTGGACAGATACATTACAAACATCAGGAATGCTAATGGGTTTGATTATCTGTAGCATCTATATTTTATCAAAATTAGATTTGAATGTATTTGAAGGTTTAACTGCAATGCAAAACCAAGCTTTAGCTGGAAATCCATCTATGCACTTAGCCGATGTATTTAGTATGGATGTGAATAGTAAGTCCTTTTTCTTGAAACAAATTATTGGAGGTGCATTTGTCACCTTAACTATGACTGGGTTGGATCAAGAAATGATGCAAAAAAATATCTCAGTAAAAAATCTTAAGGATGCACAAAAGAATATGGTCACTATAGGTATCACCATGTTAATAGCAATTAGCTTATTCCTTTATTTAGGCGGATTATTACATTTATATGCTGCTCAAAATAATATCACTGCCACTGGTGATGATTTATTCCCGACGCTAGCTTTAAACCATATGCCACCTTATTTATCCATCATTTTTATTCTTGCTTTAATTTCTGCCCTATTCCCTAGTGCAGATGGTGCGATCACCGCTTTAACTTCTAGTTTTTGTATTGATATATTAGGAATACAAAGAAATAAAAACTTGTCAGAGGCAGAACAAAAAAAGATTAGACAAAGAACCCATTTAACTTTTGCATTGATTTTTTTAATCATGGTCATGGTATTCAAATGGATAGACAATAAGAGTACAATTGATTTATTATTGAAAATCGCCTCTTATACTTATGGCCCATTATTAGGTCTGTTTGCATTTGGAATCTTAACAAAAAGGAGCTTGAATAATACACTTGTGCCTGTCATTTGTGTTTTGGCGCCAATCCTTTGTTTGATACTTGACTATTACCAAGCACCATTATTTGGAGATTTCAGAATTGGTCAAGAACTATTGATCATCAATGGTGGAATAACTTTTATTGGATTATGGCTCATTTCAAGGGCTAATAACGAAAAAAATTAGACATTTGCAGCATGGATTTTATTCAACAAGCTGCCAACGACTACGTAACGCATTACAGTGATGCCACTCCAGCCTGTTTAAGGCCTATGTATGAGGAAACTCTACTAAACCATACTCATGCGCATTTACAAAGCAATTGGAACCAAGGGGGCTTTTTAAGCTTTTTTAGTAAGCTTTTATCACCACAATCTATTTTAGAAATAGGTACGTTTACTGGCTTTAGTACTTTATGCTTGGCTGAGGGATTAACTACCTCAGGAACTATTGATACCATTGAACTTAGACCAGAGGATGCAAATGCTGCAAGAGCATATTTTGATGCAAGCTCAAAAGGACGTCAAATTATATCGCATATTGGTGACGCAAAAACAATATTACCTACCCTTCATAAGCAATGGGATTTAGTTTTTATTGACGCAGACAAGACTGGTTATATTGAATACGTTAATTTAGTACTGCCAATGCTTTCGGATAAAGGCGTGATTATTGCA
>JAURIP010000329.1 GCA_030832695.1 Sediminibacterium sp.
CACCCATAACAATTTATGGCCCCGTTGGTACAAAAAATATGACCAATCATATTATATCAGCCTATAAGGAGGACATTGACATGAGGATTAATGGATTGGAAAAAGGGGATGCTATTGCCTATCAGGTAAATAGTAACGAAATTAAAGAAGGGGAAATATATAAAGACAGCAATATAACAGTTACAGCTTTTAATGTAAAACATGGCAATTGGAAAAATGCATTTGGTTTTGTTTTTCAAACCAAGGATAAGAAAATTGTAGTGTCAGGAGATTGCACCTATAGTGAAAATTTAATTAAATTTGCTAAAGATTGCGACATTTTAGTACATGAGGTATACTCAGATGCTGGTTTGAAAAAGCGAACTAAAAGATGGCAGGATTATCATTCAACATTTCATACTTCTTCATATCAATTAGCGGACATTGCAAATGAAGTGAAGCCAAAACTACTAATACTCAATCATCAATTAACATTTGGTACCACTTTACAAAGTTTGTTGGATGAGGTGAGGTCAAAGTATCAAGGGGCGGTGGTAAATGGAGCTGATTTGGATATTTATTAGCGCTTAAGTTTACCATATTTTTCATAAATTGGGGGCTATCGCAGATTTAATTTAAACGATTTATTATGCCTATATTATCTAATTATACAGATGGCTTTTTTAATGTGAGTGCTACTCATGGATTTTTACCAATCAAAGCGCCTATGGTAAAATTACCCAGTATTTATGATGATTTACAATCTGTGTTAGACAATATGCCAGTTGTTATCAATGAAAATGAGTTTGGCTATTTAAATAAAGAAGATGGTATTGTTGCGCCAACTTTAGCGATTAAAAATCATTTAGCAGCAGTTGAAAAAGAGGAGGATATTTTTGTTTTACAAGCTTTATTTAGATCCTATAGTTTTTTAGCTTCTGCTTATCTATTAGAGCCTTCTTTCCAGCAATATAGAAAAGATGGCAAATATGGAAAAGCAAGAAATGTTTTACCAGCAAATATTGCACAGCCTTTTTGTAAAGTAGCAGATAAACTAAACGTTTTTGCTTGGCTAGATTATCATTACGCCTATTCATTAGGAAACTATCAAAAATTAAACGAAGCTGGTGATTTGAATTGGGAGAATATTACCATGTGTAACCGATTTTCGGGTCAACCAGACGAGGTTGGTTTTATTATGTTGCATGTAGATATCAATAGGTATTCCCCTAATTTAGTAGGCACTGTAATGCAAACGATTCAGGCCTTACATGGTGGAGCACAAACAGTAGGCGATTTGTTGGAAAAGAATTGGGCAACTATGAAGCAAATGAATGAAAGAAGAAAAGAAATGTGGAAGGCTTCAAGGTGGCAACGATACAATGATTTTAGAATTTTTATTATGGGTGTAAAAGGGAATACCGATTTGTTTGGAGAAGGGGTTATTTATGAAAATGTATGGGATGAGCCTAAAGCCTTTAGAGGTCAAACAGGTGCACAGGATGATATTATACCCATGCAAGATATTTTTTCTGGCGTCATTTTTTATTACCCTGAAAATGAACTCACAAAATATTTACTGGATCTTAGATTATACCGCCCCACCTGCGTTCAGGATTTTTTTAAAGATCTTGAAACCTCAATGAAAACATTACATCCAAAGGGCTTAATGGGTAAACTCGTTGAAAACAAAGATGTAACGGGACTTTGCTATTTATTAGGCATATTAGAAGAAATCTATCATTTTAGAAACGGTCATTGGCAGTTTGTACAAAAGTATATAATGGCCAATACAAAGTATGCCATGGCTACGGGAGGCACTCCAATTACATCATGGATTCCTAATCAAATTTTATCGGTTATTCGTCAAATGGAAGATGTTATTGCAGCGATAGCAAAACTTGGAGCAGCTGATCAAGATCAAGCCAATACTATTTATGAGAAAAACGCAACATTGTTACCTACTAAAAAAGGATTAATTGATGGACAGCTAGCTTTAATTCATAATAATGACTTTTCTGCTGAAGCCGTTTTTGCTTTAAATCAAAAATTTGGTTACGATGACACAAAGTAATTTTATATATTAACACAGCATTTTTTTTAAATACCCCACTAATATATCACCCTTTTAAAATAATAGGGTATATAAATAACATCACATAAAATAAAGTATATGAAAAAAGTAATTCTATTGCCCCTGTTAATATTAATTATTTGTGGTATAACAAATAAAAAGTTAAATGCCCAAAATACCAATTCAACTACCGCTTTAAACAAGGAGGAACAAAAAGTCATGGATTATATTGATGCCAATATGCCTAGGGCGATTGCTTTGTTAAAAGAATCTGTCAATATTAATAGCGGTACTTTAAATATCGCTGGTGTAAAAAAAGTGGGTGAAATTTTTGCGCGTGAA
>JAURIP010000231.1 GCA_030832695.1 Sediminibacterium sp.
GAATGGACAAATATTGGATTTGACTGGACATCACCACCACAAAATACATTGACTTATAGCCTATCCACCAGAATAGGTGGCTATTATGCCAATGGGAATTTATTAAGTATCTCAGGAAATGTGGGTTATCGTATTCAACCCTATATAAATATTGATTTTTCAAGCACTTATAATCGAATAAAATTGCCCAGCCCATGGGGAAACAACAACTTTTTATTACTAGGGCCAAAACTTGATGTCACCTTTAGTAAAAAACTATTTTTAACTACCTTTTTTCAATACAACGAACAAACAAAAAACATTAACTTCAATACACGATTTCAGTGGAGATACAAGCCCGTTTCAGATTTGTTCATTGTATACACTGACAACTATTATATAGGGCCTGTATTTGTGAAAAATAGAGCGGTGGTATTAAAGTTTACTTATTGGTGGAATAAATAAAAAAATAGAAAGAATGAAAAAGCAACTTTTAATCATTTCCCTTTTTTGTTTTGCAACAATTGCAAGCAAAGCAAATGTGCGATTACCAAATATCATTGGATCGCATATGGTATTACAACAAAAGTCAACGGTTAAGTTTTGGGGTTGGTCTGCCCCTGGTGAAAACATCACCATAAAAGTAAGTTGGGATACCGCTACTTATAAAGTAGTTGCAGGCAGAGACGCAAAATGGGTCACTTCCATAAAAACGCCGGAAGCAGGCGGATCCTATGCAATAACCATTAAGGGGAATAATTTGATTAAGTTGGAGGATGTATTAATTGGAGAAGTATGGCTTTGTGGTGGACAAAGTAATATGGAATGGTCTGGCGATCAAGGATTACCTCAAAGCAAAGAAGAAGCGCCTAATGCAACCAATAATAAAATTCGTTTTTTTTATGTGCCTAAATCAACAGCCGCTTTCCCACAAGATAATGTGGAAGGAAAATGGATGATTTGCACGCCCGAAGAGATGATTCATTTTAGTGCCATTGGATATTTTTACGGAAAAAATTTATTTGAAAAATTAAATTGCCCAATAGGTTTAATTAATTCAAATTGGGGTGGCACACCTGCTGAAACATGGGCACCTGATTATGTCATCAATAATAATCAAATCATAAAAAAGGGGGCCGATGCTTTAAAACCAACTGACTGGTGGCCTTACAAAACTGGACTTGCCTATAATGCAATGATTTATCCAATTACAAATTATACCATTGCGGGTACCATCTGGTACCAAGGGGAAAGTAATACGCAAACCTATTATGCGTATGAAAAATTATTCACAGGCATGATTGATGCATGGCGCCAACAGTGGAACAAAGAATTCCCATTTTACTTTGTACAAATTGCGCCCTATACTTATGGTAATAAAAATATTGGTGCATTACTAAGGGAAACACAAACCAAGGCTGCAGCATTTCCAAATACAGGTATGGTTGTTATTTCCGATTTAATTCCTGATACCACTAATATTCATCCTATATTAAAAAAAGAAGTGGCTTCGCGCCTAGCTAATTTAGCACTTAATAAAACCTATGGTTATAGCCAAATTGTTTGCGAAAGTCCCCTATACGCTTCGCATAAAATTGAAAAAGATAAAATAAAAATTCAATTTACAAATTTAAGCAATGGCATTATTGCAAAAGGAAATGAAATTACCTGTTTTGAAATTGCCGGAGCTGATAAAATATTTTATCCAGCACAAGCAAAAATTGAAAACAATGAAATAGTGGTATTCAATAAAAATATAAAATCACCAGTAGCCGTTCGATTTGCATTTAACAATACCGCAATACCTAATGTGTTTAGCAAAGAAGGATTACCGATTAATCTTTTCAGAACGGATGATTGGGAAATGGACAGAAGTGAAATAAAAAAATAATTATCTATATTTTAAAATAAATGACATGCGTACAAAAATTAATTTTTTTACACTGATAAAAAGTATCGGATTTATAGTAGCAAGTTTATTTATTGTAGAAACAATAAATGCGCAAGTCATAGATCCTGCTTTATTACATGGATTAAAATATCGAAATATTGGACCACACCGCGCAGGCCGAACGGTTGGCGTTTCCGGTGTTGCAAGTCAACCCAATGTATTTTATATTGGTGTGAATAATGGGGGTGTTTGGAAAACAAATGACTATGGGCAAACTTGGAAGCCCATCTTTGATAGTGAAAATACAAGCTCAGTAGGTGATGTAGCCGTTGCACCTTCTAACCCAAATATCGTTTATGTTGGAAGTGGCGAAGGAATTCAACGTCCTGATTTATCTATTGGTAATGGTTTATATAAATCAACAGATGCGGGTGCAACTTGGAAGAATATGGGATTGTTTGATGCACAACAAATAGGAGGAATCAGTATTGATCCCTATAATGAAAACAGAATTTTTGTTGCAGCATTAGGCCATCCATACGGCCCTAATAAAGAGCGTGGCGTTTACCGAAGTTTGGATGGCGGTAAAACACTAGAACAAGTTTTATACATTGATGAAAACACGGGCGCTGTGCAAGTAGGTATTGATCCAAATAATACGAACATCGTTTTTGCTACCATTTGGTCGGCGCGACAAGGCCCTTGGGAAAATGGTGCATGGAATGGCGAACCAAGTGGATTATACAAATCCATTGATGGTGGAAATACTTGGAAAAAAATTACGAAAGGTTTACCTACCACAAAACAGGATGGTCTAGGTCGTATTGGCTTTACCATTGCGCCTAGTAATTCAAAAAGAATGTATGCAACTGTAGATGCTGAAAAAAATGGGGGAATTTATCGTAGTGATGACGCTGGTGAATCATGGTATCTGTTAACATCAGATGGCAGATTATGGGGAAGAGGCGCAGATTTTGCAGAAGTAAAAGCAGATCCAAAAAATGAAAACATTGTTTATTCTGCAAATGTGGTAATGTGGAAATCAGTAGATGGCGGAAAAAATTGGAAAGGAATTAAAGGTGCTCCAGGAGGTGATGATTATCACAGAATTTGGATTAACCCCAACAACACAAATATTATTGCCATTGGATTAGATCAAGGTGGTACCATTACTGTGAATGGTGGTGAAACTTACTCTAGTTGGTATAATCAACCTACTGCTCAGTTTTATCATGTAAGCACGGATAATGCATTCCCTTATAATGTATATGGAGGACAACAAGAAAGTGGCTCCATTGGCATTGCATCACGTTCCAATGATGGTAACATTAGTTTTAGAGAATGGCATCCAGTGGGCGTTGAAGAATATGGCTATATTGCCGCAGACCCATCGGACCCTAATATTATTTATGGTGGAAAAATCACCAAGTATAATAAGTTAACTGGGCAGGTACAAAATATTTCACCAGAACCAGTAAGAACTGGAAAGGTTCGATTCATTAGAACGGCACCCGTACTTTTTTCACCAGTAGATAATAAAACTTTATTTTTTGCAGGTAGTGTCATTTTTAA
>JAURIP010000220.1 GCA_030832695.1 Sediminibacterium sp.
ATCATGTTTTAAGAGCGCAAAAATACAATTCTAATCCCAAAATTGACTATATTAGAACCACAAACAATTGATTTATGGCTTTGAATATTATTTGGATGGCTTTTTTTGTGATTGCATTTGTAATTGCCTTGTTTAAACTGGTATTTTTAGGCGATACGGAGATATTTAAATTATTGGCAGATGGCATTTTTGATTCCGCCAAATCATCTGTGATGGATGTCGCCTTGCCTTTGGCTGGCACCATGGTGTTTTTCCTAGGTTTGATGAATATTGCTGAAAAAGCGGGTGCTATTCAAAAATTGGCCAAATGGATGAATCCATTTTTAAGTCGTTTGTTTCCAGAAGTACCAGCAAATCATCCTGCCATGGGGCAAATGGTGATGAACTTTAGTGCAAATATGTTGGGGTTAGATAATGCCGCAACGCCATTTGGCTTAAAAGCTATGGAGAGTTTGCAAAGCTTGAATCCTGAAAAGGAAAAAGCCACCAATGCACAAATTATGTTCCTGGTTTTACATACCAGCGGACTCACCATCATTCCGTTGACTATCATTTCCTATCGATTAGCGGCGGGTTCACAGGATGCGGCTAGTATATTTATTCCATGTGTACTTGCCACCATTGGTACTACTTTGGCTTCTATAATCATGGTTGGTTTATATCAAAAATTAAAATGGGATAAGGTCTTAATTGGTTGGATACTTGGATTAATCTTTTTAATGGTGGGCGTTATATTTAGTATCAATACTTTAACATCGATTCAAAAAGAATTATTTTCAAAAACAGTAGGGAATGGATTATTGTTGTTGATTATTGTTGGGATTATTTTAGGAGGTGCCTATAAGAAAATTTCCGTTTTTGATGCATTCATTGATGGTGCTAAAAACGGGTTTGATGTAATTATAAAAATTATCCCTTATTTAGTTGCGATGTTGGTGGCTATTCGTGTTTTCAGAGATAGTGGGGCGATGATTTATATTTTAAATGGCCTTACTTACTTAATTCAATTAACAGGGGTAAATACGGAATTTATTGGTGCGCTTCCTGTGGCAATCATGAAACCATTAAGTGGAAGTGGTGCAAGAGGGATGATGTTGGATATATTTCAAACACAAGGACCTGATTCATTTGTAGGTAAAATGGCTTCCATATTTCAGGGATCTGCAGATACGACTTTTTATATTATTGCTTTATATTTTGGTAGCGTGGGCATTAAAAAAATTCGATATGCTTTGTGGGCAGGCATTTTTGCTGATTTGATAGGGGTGGTGATTGCTATTTTTATAGGGTATACCTTTTTTAAATAGCAATTATAAACCTTGACTCATTTTTAAAACCTCTTCCCATTCCATTTCAGTTACGGGCTGTACCGACAATCGGCCCATTTTAACCAACGCCATATTCGCTAGGTTGGTATTGGCTTTAACATCCGCCAACTTTACGGGGTGCTTTAATTTTTTATGTGGCGCAAAATCAACGGCTAACCATGCGGTTTCAGTAGTGGTGGGATCCTGATAGGATTCTTTCACCACTTTTGCAATGCCCACAATTTCCATGCCTTCATTGCTATGATACCAAAAAGCTAGATCGCCTTTTTTCATTGCGCGTAAATTATTTCGCGCTTGATAGTTTCTGACACCATCCCAAAATGTTTTTTTATCCTTGTTGAATTGATCCCAAGAATATTTAAAGGGTTCTGATTTAATTAACCAATATGCCATAATAGGGTAGGTAAAAATTTTAATTAATAACCGCTTGCTAATACTTCGGACAAGTGCAATACTTTTATATCTTGTCCATTAAATTTCATTCTGCCATCAATATGCATCAAACAACTCATGTCTGTACTAATTAAATAAGGAGCTACTGTTTTAATAACATTATCTATTTTCTGATCAGCCATAGAAACACTAATCGTATCAAATTTTACTGCGAAACTTCCGCCAAATCCACAACAAATATCGGTGTCTTGCATTTCTACTAATTCCAAGCCTTTGACTGCTGCTAATAATTGTCTTGGCTCGTCTTTGATATGACATTCTCTCAAACCAGCACAACTATCGTGGAAGGTTGCTTTGCCTTCAAATGAAGCACCTAGGTCAGTAATATTTAAAACCTTCACTAAAAATTCAGATAATTCATAAATGCGGCTGGCCACTTTTTTAGCCGGACTTTGGAATGCATTGTTTTCAAACAATTTTCCATAATTGTTTCTGACAAAGCCAGCGCAACTTGCACTTGGACTTACAATGTAATCAGCACCTTCAAAATCTTGTACAAATTTTGTACATACATCTTTTGATTCACCCCAGAATCCTGCATTAAAAGCCGGCTGACCACAACAGGTTTGTTGTGTATTGTATTTTACGGTACATCCTGCTTTCTCAAGCACTTTGATGGTGTCAAATGCAACTTGCGGATATAATTGATCAATAAAGCAGGGAACAAATAATTGAACTATCATACTCAAAAATACGAATTGTCATTAAATAAAGTACATAAAAAAAGCATTCTCTACAAATTGTGGAGAATGCTTTAAAATAAGTTAATTAGTAGCGTTAATTAAGGCTGTACCTTCAATTTATTGATATATTTATCTACCATTAATCCTTTTTCAGATTTTGGATATTTAGTTTTAATTTCTTTAAAAATTTCTACCGCTTCATCTGCCTTGCCATTCAATTCCAAAAGGGAAGCAGCACGGTATAAGTATTCTGAACTAATGGCTTCGTCGTCTGGAAAATGACCACCTGCCTTTTTGTAATAATTTAAAGCTTCGTCAGTATTTTTTAATTCACTGTAGGCGTCTCCAATGGTTCCATAAGCGATGGCTTGGACTTGTTTCGCTGAAGTAGAGAAATCCTTTAAATATTCAACTGATTTGTTAAAATCATTCATACGGAAATAACTAATACCTGCATAATATTTTGCTAGGTTCGCCGCTTTTGTACCACCAAATTCTTTGATGATATATAAGACACCTTTGCTTTGGCCATCACCATTTAACACTAGGCTAGAAGAATCCATTGCGAAATATTTTTCAGCAGTGAACATTGCATCAGCTGCTTTTTCTTCTCTTGGTTTTTGATACAATTCTGCGTATCCAAAAAATGCAACTAAAGCAACAGCAATTGCTGTAACTGTATAGGTTAACACCTTTTTATTTTTACTTACGAAATCTAAAAATGGGTGATTCTCTTTTTGTAACTCGCTCATATTATTATTTTATAATTTTTTCTACTATTTAGTCAACAATGAATGGATAATTTTGATCAATATACACATCTTTGTATACTTCGCTATCATCTGGCCATGGACTTTCTTCTGCAAACTTAACGGAAGCGTCTACAATTAAAGTTATTTTATCATCAATTGCTTTTAATTCCCCTTCTGTAGCAAAATTGTTATCCAAAATTGTTTTGGTTACTTTGGTAATCGGATCTTGGTCTTTGTATTCTTCCACTTCATCCTTTGTTCTATATTTTTGAGGATCAGATACGGAGTGACCTTTGTAACGATATGTTTTCATTTCCAACAAAGTAGGGCCTTCTCCTTGACGCGCTCTATTCACCGCTCTTGCAACACCTTC
>JAURIP010000384.1 GCA_030832695.1 Sediminibacterium sp.
CCAATTGGAGCGGGAGACCAGGCTCGAACTGGCCACCTATAGCTTGGAAGGCTATCGCTCTACCAAATGAGCTACTCCCGCATTTTCTCCTTTTCTAAAAGAACTAAAACTTGTTGTATCCTCCCCTTTTAACAAGGTTGTAAATTACAACAAATTTGTGGGCAGAGTAGGGTTCGAACCTACGTACTCGTGAGAGAACAGATTTACAGTCTGTCGCCTTTAACCACTCGGCCATCTGCCCCTGTTTTATTGCACACCCAATTTGAGCCGGAAATGGGACTCGAACCCGCGACCTGCTGATTACAAATCAGCTGCTCTACCAACTGAGCTATTCCGGCAAGTCATAAAAGAACGATCCCCAAATTTTGGGATGGCAAAGGTAATGGAATTCTTTATTTATCAAAATTTTAGGGCAATATTTTATCCCAAAAGCAAGGTAAAAATCAAAATAGTATCAAATTCAGGGCCCTAATTGGTTAAATCGAACAAAATTGAAAACAAAAAAGCCCATTGTCTGTTAAAAAACGAAACAATGGGCGACGAAACTTGCTTGAAAAATTTTATCATTAAGCGGCGATGCGCTCCTTTTTCTTTTTTAATTGATTGGTGATGGAATCAAACGCGTGATCAAATGCTGTTTGAAAACTAGTGGCGCTTGCTTTCACAAAGCAATCTTGCTTGGGTATATGAATTTTTATTTTAACCACTTTTTCTTTGATCGCATGGGCCAAACTTTCCAATTTCAAATACACTTCCACCTTAGTTATTCGATCATGAAAGATTTCCAATTTGTCTAATTTTTTTTGTACGAATGCTAACAACTTTTTGTCTGCATCAAAATGCACTGTTTGAATACTGATGTTCATAAAATGATAATTTAAAAATGATAAATTAAAAGAACTGATCAGGCAATTATTTCATTTTCGCCTGCAATAGTAAGTTACCACTTTTAGTAATCATTTTCAAGTAAAAAAAGGATTTATGAAAACTTTAGGATACGGTATGATGAATGTCATACGCGCCAACAATGATTAATGAGATAGGTTAGGCTTTTGGGTGCGCTTTGGCAAAAACCTCTTTTAATTTTTCAATGGTATTATGCGTGTATACCTGCGTGGCAGCTAGGCTACTGTGCCCAAGCAATTCCTTGACTGCATTTAAATCGGCGCCGTTATTCATTAAGTGCGTCGCAAAACTATGTCGCAAAACATGGGGACTCTTTTTTTGTAAAGTGGTTACCTGCGATAAATAAAATTTTACAAAAGTATATACGGCTCTGGGTTGTAAAGGCTTCCCTTTTTCAGTGACAAATAAATTAGGAACCCCTTCGGCTTCGGCTGGTTTTTGTTGTATGTATTTTTTTAACTCCAATGCCAGTTCAGCACTGATCGGAAGTATGCGTTCCTTATTTCCTTTTCCTAAAACTTTGATTTGTTTTTTTCCTACATCAACGTTGTTTTGTTTGCACTGAATTAATTCACTCAAACGCATGCCAGTGGCATAAAATAATTGAATCACCATTTTTTCGGTAAAGCCCTTCCACCCTTCTGCAAATGATAAATTCAGCAATAATTGTTCAATGTCATTTTCGGCAACAAAAGCAGGCAAACGCTTACTAATTTTTGGACTCGTTACTGTTTCCATGGGGCTTTTTGTCAACGCCCCCTTTTGTATCTGAAATTTAAAAAAAGATTTTAAGGAAGATATTTTTCGATTTAAGGATTTGCCTGTTAATTCAGCCTCCTTCAAGGATGCTAACCAAGTGCGCACCATGATACCAGACACTTGCTCCAATTCAAATTTGTCATATTGGGATTCAATAAAGTCAAAAAATTGGATAAGGTCATTCGTATAAGCCGTTATAGTATGCGCAGAGTACCTTTTTTCAAACTGTAGGTAGCTTAAAAAGGCATTTAATGGCGTATATCGGGTGTGTAATGACATAAAAAAAGTAGCTTAAAGTTAGGAAACTTTTAGGCTACTTAAATAATATATAAAAGGAAGGTTTTGGCTTATCCTTCGATTTTTCCGCTGAAAATTTGCTGCTTGTAAACCG
>JAURIP010000299.1 GCA_030832695.1 Sediminibacterium sp.
ACAGTTTCTAAGCTGACAATTAATTTTTCAACTGCATTCATGATGGTTAAAATAATGATTTCAGCTGCAATAAATTGTCCAATATTGATCTCTTGACGAATTAATAAAATACCACCCACAATCAACATAGATGCAGTGATTAGTATTTTAAAAACAACCAAAGACCAATATTGTAATTTTAAGATCAGGAAATGTCTATTTCTGGCATGCAAATAACCCTCTAGTAAATGGTTTGTTTTTTCGATATGTAGTTTGTATGAATTAAAAAACTTAAAAGTTTTAATACCTCTAGCAATTTCTTGAATCCAACCCCCAATATCATATTTAAAATTACTTTCTTGTAAAGAGGCTTCAAATCCTTTAGGCGAAGAGATGTATAAAATTAAATACAATATGAAAAGAAGTATTATACCAAACACAATAAATACAGAATTATAAAATGCCAGTAAGATTAATCCAAAACACAACTGAATCACCGCAGTTGGAATATCAAGTAATAATTTAGCCATACTTTTTTGTAAAGTAGGAATATCAAAAAAACGATTTACCAATTCAGGTAAATGGTATTGATCGATTGATTTTACATTCAGCTTTGGTATTCTATAAGAAAATTCAAAAGAGAATCTGGTGAAAATTTTTTGTTGAATTTTCTCCACAATCTTCATTTGATTAATTTTTAACATCCCAGTAAAAAGCACCCCTAAAACCACTAAAAGAATCAACACCCACATGGATGCAGGAAGTTGTTTTCTGCCAGTAGCAACAATGGCAAAATTGATGATTGCCTGAATACCTAATGGCAAGGATAGTTGAATCAATCCGGAAAGAATTGATAGTAAATATAAGGCTGTAATTTCTTTCCCATCTAATCTTAAAAGACGAAAAAGTTTATAAAGTGATCTCGATATGTTTATTTTTTCCATTTGTTTCGATGCATCCCGCAATGGGGACCTTTTCTAAGATTTTGCTTTAATTACCGCAAAATTAGCCATAATTGGTTAATTTACACGGCCAGGTTGACGCTGTTCAACATGGTTTTATTTATATTGAGTATTAATGATATTTATATATATTATTAATATGATTAATTCCTTTTATTATGATCCTATTATTGTTAGCCACATTTATTCTTGGATATCTTTTAATCACTTTAGAACATGCAATCCATATTAACAAAGCAGCAATCGTATTGATAACTGCTGTGCTTTGTTGGACTATCATCGTAATGAATCCTGCATACAAGAGCGAGGCAATAGCTGCACTTGGACATCATTTAAGTAGTGTTGCTGAAATTGTATTTTTTCTTTTAGGTGCGATGACAATTGTAGAGTTGATTGATGCACACGATGGCTTTCAAAATATCACTGAAAAAATTAAAACAACAAAGAAGTCTAAATTTATTTGGACCATTGCACTACTCACATTTTTTTTATCAGCAGTGCTTGATAATTTAACAAGTACCATTGTAATGCTATCCATTATCAATAAACTAGTAAAAGAAAAGAATGCAAAATGGCATTTACTAGGCTTGGTGATCATTGCTGCAAATGCAGGAGGTGCTTGGAGTCCAATAGGAGATGTGACTACGACGATGTTATGGATTGGACATCAAATGACTCCATTGAATATTATTAAAGAAACTTTTTTAGCAAGTTTAACTTGCATGGTAGTACCTACACTAATTATTAATTACAGATTAAAAGGGGATATCCAATTAGAAGATAAAGTGCCAGTCAATCAAAACGTCATTTCTACCGCTTCGGACCGAAACATAGTTTTTATTATTGGTATCATCTGTATGTTATTCGTGCCATTTTTTAAAGCCATCACCGACCTTCCACCTTATATGGGCATGTTGTGTAGCTTAGGTATTATGTGGGTGCTTACAGAATTATTGCATCATAATAAAGTCTCAGATGAAAAAGGTAACTTATCTGTAAGCCATGCGCTCAGAAAAATTGATACCCCAAGTATTTTATTTTTTTTAGGTATTTTAATGAGTATTGCTGCGTTAGAGCAAGTGGGGCTATTAACAAGTCTTGCTACCTATTTTGATCATCAGTTTAGCGATATTAAAATGATTGCCATTGTGATAGGTCTGCTGTCTTCGGTTGTAGATAATGTGCCCATGGTTGCGGCACTTCAAAGTATGTATAGTCTAGACATCTATCCAACAGATCATTATTTCTGGGAATTTTTGGCCTATACTGCAGGAACGGGTGGATCGGTTTTAATCATCGGATCAGCTGCAGGAGTCGCTGTCATGGGTATAGAAAAAATTGACTTTTTTTGGTACCTCAAAAACATCAGCTGGATTGCTTTAATAGGATTTCTTACAGGGGCCTTGGTTTTTATCCTAGAAAATGCCTAATTTTGATGTTCAAACATTGAAAATGAAGAATATCGCAAAAATATATGCCCCTCCTGCACCACATATGGTAGGAGATGGGTTTAGAGTTCATAATTTCATCCCATCCTTTCCAGCTTTATCGATGCAAAGAATGGATCCATTTATTATGTTAGACTATGGGTCTAAATTTGTTTTTCCTCCAGCACCTAGTCCTAAAGGTGTAGGCGTGCATCCTCATAGAGGTTTTGAAACGGTGACGATTGCATATAAAGGTCAAGTAGCACACCATGATAGTTTTGGAAATTCGGGCATCATCAACGAAGGAGATGTGCAATGGATGACTGCTGCTTCTGGTTTATTACA
>JAURIP010000170.1 GCA_030832695.1 Sediminibacterium sp.
GAAATGGAAACGATTGCTGCGAGTGGTACAAAATTGAATTTGGATTACGCTATTGACGAATGGTTAGATGAATATGACCAAGCGGAAATTTTAGAGTACTTCAAAAATTGCGACACTTCTTCTTTGCAAATTGCACAAGAAGAATTAAGCGAAAATGATTATAGCTGGGAGCAGCTAAAAATTATGCGCATTAAGTTTTTAAGCGTAGTAGGAAACTAGGAGGCCGATTATTTATTACTATAATTTTCACCAATACTTAAATAAGTATTTACTCTTTCAGCAACATTTTGTCGAACACTTAAATAAAATAAGTTATAATCTGCAAAGTGGTAGTTAGAAGTATTGTATAAAAAATTTCCAAAAAATTTAGGCTTCTTTGTCCATAAAATACCACCGTGATTATAAGCCCCTGCTACCTTTTGGGTAATGGCTTTGAAATTATACAATACAGATCCTGTATTTTGTACTCTGTCAACCTGTGTTATTTTTTCACTCCAGCTTAATGGGTTGGTTACGATAGAAACATATTTTTCTTGATTAATCCATTCAGGTGTATAACCTTCTTTATAAGTCCTCCATGCGCAGATGCAACCTAATGATGTGGTCGTAGCACATGGCTTTAGCTGCACATAATCAGCCGGGTTAATCGCCATTCCAACAACATAAGCAGCAATTAATTTTTTCGCAAGTGGCTTATTATCAAAATATTCTTTCAATAACCTCATGGCATGAGTTGATCCCTGACTATGTGATGCAATGATAATGGGCCTGCCCTTATTTTCGTTTTTCATGTAATAGTCAAATGCCGATTTTATATCCTGATAAGCTAATTCAAAAGCCGCTATTGCTTTTAATGTATCTGCGTGACCAACAGGCGAGTAACTTTTTATATGAGCTTGTCGATATCTTGGTGCAAAAACACGACCTGCAATATTAAATACACTTGCCTGATTTAAAATGGCCGTATAATCAGTTTGAATATTGGTTTTTATATCTTTCAATGACGCATTCCATCCGTAAGGTTTTGTTGAATCCAAGTAAGTGGTCGGGTGTAAAAAAAATACATCTACTTTTTCACTAGGTTGGTATTGCTTTGCTAAAGAAACAGGTAAACTATCCGAAGGATCCTTCTTATTTGGATGCGCTGCCCAGTAAATTAAATTACTATAATCTGGTACATCATTATAAGCTTCCTTTTCATAAACGGGGGAAAACTTATTATAATTATTTTGTGCACAGCTGCTTAACAGGAGCAGTAAGAAAAAATAAAGGGGGAAACGCATAATAAAACGAATTAAGGTGTGATTGCTGCCTGCAAAGTTAATTATAAAAATGGCAATCGCAATAACAAGGGTGGTACTGGGTATTTTTTATAGGGGGTATCTATAAAAACAATTAATTTTAGGTAAATCAACAAATTTGTATTTATTACGCCATATCCCTTTTTTACGTGCTGTACTTAGCTACAGTATGACTGCATTTGGGGGACCACAGGTGGCCGTTGCTTTAATGCAAAACCGATTTGTTCAAAAGCGAAAAGATGTCACTTCAGAGGAATTGTTGGAATACAATGCATTTTGTCAATTATTGCCAGGTGCCTCGGCTACACAAACCATTACCTTAATCGCCTATAAAAGAGGGGGGACAACTCTTGCATTCATTACGCTATTAGTTTGGATACTACCTGCTACCATTTTAATGACGTCTTTGGCCATCATCACAACTCATTTTGAATTAACGCAAGGGTTAAAAAGCTTGGTATTACTCCAACCGATGGCCGTTGGATTTTTAGCCAGCGCAGCTTTATTGCTTTATAAAAAAGTAATAAAAAGTACGATTACGTTTTTTATTTTTTTAGCGACTGCCATCATCACTTATATCGGATTTAAAACACCTTGGACCATTCCTATCATCATTATGTTGGCAGGCATTATCACCAATTTTAGTGGTAAAAGAATTCCAAATGACGGACCCCCGCCTAAAAAAGTGCAGTGGAGTGGGTTATTTATTTTTATCTTCTTATTTATTGGTGCAGGATTTTTATCAGAACAAGCAACCAGACAAAATTGGGAGTACCGTAAAGCATTTAACTTATTTGAAAACAATTATCGTTTCGGAAGTTTAGTTTTTGGTGGCGGTGATGTACTGATTCCAATCATGTATGAACAGTATGTTTCTAGACCTAAATCGGCAGTCGTTAAAAAAAATAAACGAGACGTATTAAAATTAACGAGTGCCGAATTTTTAACGGGTTCTGGTTTTGTTAGAGCCATACCTGGTCCCATTTTTTCGATAGCCAGTTATACAGGTGCTCTTGCTTTAAAGGAAAGGGGAATTTCAGGACAAATTTTGGGCGCAGTGATTGCCAGCGTGGGCGTTTTTTTTCCTAGCTTTTTAATTGTGTTATTCTTTTTCCCATTATGGCAAAAATTAAAAAAGTATGCGGTTTTTTATCGGTCATTGGAAGGTATTAATGCAAGCATCGTGGGGATCATGATTGGGTCTACTTTTTATTTATTAAAGGATGTGGTCATGCAATTACAAATGGGTGGTGCCATTCATTGGATTACTTTCCCCATTGTATTTTTGGCAAGTACTTTTTTATTGTATTATCAAAAGCTAGCACCACAGTGGATTGCCTTGAGCTGTGTTGGCATTGGCACTGTAGTTTATTTGTTATTTTAAAAGGTAAAAACCTGTTAATTATAATCCTGCAATTGCTATAATTATAAATCCTTTCATAAGTTTGTAGTCAATATGCAAAAGAGGACTGCGGCGTTCATTTTTTTTATTTTCATTTTTGTTGCCAATTTAAATGCCCAATCGGTAGCTATTAGTGGGAATGTATATGATATTTCAGGTAGGCGTCCCATTGAGTCCGTGATCGTTTATAGTTCTGCAAATCGGGCTATGACTGATTCCTTAGGGCATTATCAAATTCTTGTTAAAGCAAAAGATTCTCTTTGGTTTTCCTTATTTGGGAAACGAACGCAAAAGTATACCATTGATACTATCGAGGATTTACAACATTTTAATATAATGATTCATGTAACAGGGTATGATTTACCCGAAGTGCGTGTTCGGAACTCCTATTATAAATTGGACTCAATGCAAAACAGAGCAGATTATGTTAAGTTTTTTAATTATTCTGCCCCCGGATTAAAACTAAGTAATAATCAAAATTTGTTGGGTCCAAATGGGTTAACCATTGGATTTGATTTAGATGAAATTATTAATATGTTCCGTGTGAAGCGAAATCGCAATTTGCAATTCTTACAAAATAGGTTAATATCTCAGGAGCAGGACAAATACATTAACTACCGCTTTACCAAAAGATTCGTTCAAAAACTGACCCATTTAGAAGGGGCCGAACTCAATAAATTCATGGAATATTGTAGGCCAGATTATGCGGTATTAGCCTTGCTAAATGACTTAGAATTAGGCTTATTTATACAGAAAAGGTTTGCTATTTATAAAAAAGGGGAATAAAGCCTTGCCATTCATCTATTTAGTTTCTAGAAAAAGTGTTTTTTAGCTATCTTTAATAGCTAAAATTGTATTGTTTTGAGAAAATTACATCTACTTGCGATATGTGCCACTTTGTTAGCGGCTGCATGTGCTAAAAAGCCGAAGTCGGCAGATAAGTTCAATCCGAATGCGCCTGTCTCTGTGGATATTGCTGTGATCGAAAATCAAACTATCGATAAGCAAATTGAGATGAATGGTGCTGTATTGGCCAACGACTATATCGATCTTCACCCTGAAACCAATGGACGCGTTGTTTATTTACAGATTCCCGAAGGCAAAATGGTACAAGCGGGCACGGTTTTAGTAAAATTAAATGATGCTGATTTACAAGCACAACTTGAAAAAATAAAGGTCCAATTAGAATTAGCCAATATTAATGAACAACGCAATAAGCAATTGCTGAATGTGAAAGGAATTAATCAAAGCGATTATGATATTTCATTGCAACAAGTAAAAAGTTTAAAGGCGGATATTGTATTCACGCAATCTCAAATTGATAAAACAATTATCAAAGCACCATTTACAGGTTTGTTAGGGTTGCGACAAATTAGTTTAGGGGCATTCATTAATACTACAACCACCATTGCATCGCTTCAAAAACTTGATCAATTAAAAGTGGACTTTACTTTACCTGAAGTTTATCAAGGGTTTATTAAAGTGGGTAAAAAAGTTAAAATTGAAAGTATCGGTGGTGGTGATACAAAATTTACTGCTAGTGTGATTGCCATTGAGCCTCAAATTATTGCGTCTACACGTAATATTAAAGTGCGGGCTGTATTACAAGGAAAGTTATTACCAGGCTCCTATGTAAAAGTAATGCTTGGAGAAAATATACAAAAACCAACCATTTTAGTTCCTGCCAATGTGGTTATTCCGGATTCTCGTAGTAAGCAAATAACAATTGTAGAAGGGGGCATCGCAAAATTAATTGATGTTGA
>JAURIP010000052.1 GCA_030832695.1 Sediminibacterium sp.
ACCTAAATTGGGAAAGTTTCATTTGTGTCTATTTTTGGGTGATAGCCACATTAAGTTTACTACAGCCTTACGGGGCAGTTCGCTTCATGTTACGGCATGAAAATTATGGAGGCAAATGTACGACTTTAGCATTAATTTTGCAGACACAACATTTGTATCTAAAATTGGGCAATTTATACAAAATCACTAGATTTGCAAACAATTGTTAGTTTTTGGTCCGGTGTTGATTTAAAACAAATTATTCTATGTTGAAAGCTAAATGGTGGAAAGTTTTGTCATTTTTCCTTTTGTTGTACACCTGCACTTATGGATTCATTGTTAAAGTACCTAAGTTGGATGACCGTATGCGAGAGTCAATTCGCAATATGTTTTTTCATGTGCCTATGTGGTTTGGTATGATGATTCTATTTTTTGTATCCTTATTTTATGCAATTAAATATTTAAGATCAGGCAATCCAGTGCATGATGTATATTCTTATGCTTATGCATCCATGGGGTTGGTTTTTGGTATTTTAGGAATTATTACGGGTGCATTTTGGGCCAACTATCAATGGGGTAGTCCTTGGGTGGGTGATCCAAAACAAAATGGTGCAGCTATTGCTTTACTTATCTATTTTGCTTATTTCGTTTTAAGAGGAAGTTTAATTGATACTGAAAAGCGTGCAAGATTATCAGCAGTGTATAATATATTTTCTTTTTTCATGTTGTTTCCCACTTTATGGATATTACCAAGATTAACTGAATCCTTACACCCGGGTGGACAAGGCAGTGAAGGAAATCCTGGCATTAATGGAAAAGATATGTCAGCAAATATGCGCACTGTTTTTTATCCTGCGGTTATTGGTTGGACTTTATTAGGGGTATGGATTAGTACTTTAAATATTCGTTATCAAATATTAAAATTAAAGAAGGAAGAATTATTATAAATATTAACAATCTAAATCAAAGAATATGATTTCTCTTTTACAAGCAATGACGGCAAATAATACAGACAGTTTAATGTTGCGCGATGGTAAAATTTATTTAGTAATGACCGTCGTAAGCATCATATTAGTGGGCTTATTTATTTATGTGGCGAGCATTGATAAAAAAATTAGCAAGATGGAAAACGGCGCTAAAGATTAAAATTATTTAAAACCAATACATATGTCAGACAATCAGCCTTACAGTTTTTTTGAAAGTGTTGAAAAAAGTTTCGACAAGGCTTCCAAGTTTACAACATGGGAGCAAGGAATATTAGATCAAATTAAAGCATGTAATAGTATTTATAGCATGCGTTTCCCAGTTAAAATGGATGACGGCCACATTGAAGTAATTGAGGCATATCGCGTACAACATTCACAACATAAGTCACCATGTAAAGGGGGTATTCGTTTTAGTATGGCGGTGAATCAGGATGAGGTAATGGCATTGGCTGCATTAATGACTTATAAGTGTGCTATTGTGAATGTTCCTTTTGGTGGTGCGAAGGGCGGTATTAAAATTAGCCCGCGAAGTTTAAGCGCGTATGAATTAGAAAAAATAACCAGAAGATATACTTCAGAATTAGTAAAGAAAAATTTTATCGGTCCTGGTATTGATGTCCCTGCACCTGATTACGGAACAGGGGAGCGTGAAATGGCATGGATCGTAGATACCTATCAATCATTAAAACCCGGTGAAATTGATGCAGCTGGTTGTGTCACTGGAAAGCCAATATCATTAGGTGGCGTTAGAGGAAGGAAAGAGGCCACTGGATTAGGTGTGTTTTTTGGAATTAGAGAAGTCTGTTTGATGGAAGATCAAATGAAAAAATTAGGACTAACATTGGGTGTGCAGGATAAAAAAGTAATTGTTCAAGGGTTGGGAAATGTTGGTTATTATACTACTAAATTTTTCAGAGAGGGTGGTGCTAAAGTTATTGCTATTGCAGAATTTGAAGGAGCTATTTATAACGCAGATGGATTAAATGAGGAGGATGTTTTTCAACATCGTAAAAAAACAGGAAGCATTTTAAATTTTCCAGGAGCAACGAATATTGCGAATAGTGGAGATGCATTAGAAATGGAATGTGATATTTTAATTCCAGCCGCATTGGAGAATGTCATTGATAAAAATAATGCACCTCGAATTAAAGCAAAAATAATTGGAGAAGCGGCGAATGGACCATTAACCCCAGCAGCGGATGAGATTTTTGCAAAAAAAGGAATTTTAGTTATTCCTGATATGTATTTAAATGCAGGCGGTGTTACAGTATCCTATTTTGAGTGGTTAAAAAACTTAAGCCATGTAAGGTATGGTCGTTTGGAAAAAAGATTCACAGAAAATGCGAACATTAATATTTTGAATCAGATTGAGGAGTTAACTGGGAAAAAAGTTACCCCATCTGAAAAAGAAATTATTGCGCATGGTCCTGATGAAATTGATTTAGTGCATAGTGGCTTGGAAGAAACCATGATTAATGCAACGCGTGAAATTATGGATATCTGGAAAGCAAATCCTGCGATACCTGATATGAGAACAGCCGCTTATGTTTGTGCCATTAATAAAGTAGGAACATCCTATGCTGAATTAGGAATATTTCCATAAGATTAATTCATTTCATTTTATATATACTCGGGGAAATTTTGCAATGGATGCAGTTTCCCCGAATCTATTTTAGCACCTAATGTTTGATATCCATTGGTGATAATTAAGTATTCAGCTTTTAATACTTGTTGGTATTGTAATATTTGTTGCAATGTTTTATCGCCTATCTCCACCCTTGCTTCCTTACATTCAATAATCATCCAAGGTTTATCATTTTTATACACGACAATATCAAAGCGTTTGTCAAGTTCCCCTAATTGGATGGTTTTTTCAACGGCAATTAAACTACTGGGATAGCTGCAAGTTTGTACTAAATATTGCAGAGTATTTTGCCTTACCCATTCTTCGGGGGTGAGTATGATCCACGATTTTCTAAAGGGATCAAATATTTGATCCTTACCTTGCACCTGCTGTATTTTAAAGGGATAGGTAGGGTAAATTAAGGCTTGCATGTGAATGTCCGATAAAATTTGTAATTTCAGCTATTAATACTTCAAATATAAGCACAGAATTCTAGGGAAGTAGAAGTCACAGTTAAAATAATTATGTATGAAATCAAAGCAGGAAATAGTTGACAATTGGTTACCTAGGTATACCGGTGCTACCTTGGACCAATTTGGTAAATATGTATTATTAACCAACTTTAGCCATTATGTAAACATGTTTGCAAAAATGCATAAGGTAGAAGTGATAGGAAAGGATCGCCCTATGCAGTGTGCAACTGCTGAAGGAATTACTATTATTAATTTTGGGATGGGTAGCCCTGGTGCTGCAACCATCATGGACTTACTTACCGCGATACAACCCGAAGCCGTTTTATTTTTAGGCAAATGTGGTGGGTTGAAAAAAAGAAACAAAATTGGAGATTTAATATTACCTATTGCTGCAATCAGGGGAGAGGGTACCTCCAATGATTATTTCCCAGCTGAGGTTCCAGCACTTCCTGCGTTCGCATTACAAAAAGCAATTTCAACAACGATACGTGATAGTGGAGTTGACTATTGGACAGGCACGGTTTATACCACGAATCGTCGCGTATGGGAACATGATGAAGCATTCAAACAATACTTAACTGATATTCGCGCTTATGCCATTGATATGGAAACAGCAACCATATTTACAGTAGGCTTTTATAATAAAATACCAACAGGTGCATTATTATTAGTGAGTGATTCACCGATGATTCCTGAAGGTGTTAAAACAGAAGCGAGTGACAGTTTGGTAACCGCTGAGTTTGTGGAGCGTCATTTAAATATTGGTATTGAATCATTGAAGCAATTAATCAATAACGGACAAACCGTAAGACACCTTCAGTTTTAATCGCATCAAAATAAAATAAAGAAATATATTTTATTTTGAACTGCTTCTCTTTATATTTTTTAAGCTTCATATAAAAATATAAATTATTAAAACTTCATCCTCTTTTTGATTTTTTTTATTTATCTTTTTTAATGGAGAAAAATGCTATATTTTTCTCCCTTTTTCTTTTTATTACACGAAGACAAATAACATACCTGTTTTTTGTCTCGAATAATTACTAGTAAAATTATATTTTAAAATCTTTACTCTTTCCACAAGAAGGGGAACAAGATATAGGACAGTGCAATGATCATAAAATCAAATCCTATCAATATCAAAACTAATTCAGGTAAACTGTTTTGTACAATATCTGAAAATGCAATATTTGCAATTTTCATTAATATCATTAACTGAGGAATAATCAATGGGAATCCAAGTATCGCCATGATAGCAGATGGTTGTTGTGCTTTAGATGCAATGGCTGCTAAAAAACTAAATACCAAACTTAAACTTATCCCACCCAAACAACTAATCCCAAAAAATAACCAAGCATGTTGCAAGGGGTTGCCGAGTAATACGGTGAATAACAATAAGCTAAGTCCACTCATGAGGGTCATGAGTAAACTGTTGTAAATTAATTTTGAAAAAATAAAATGTACTGGACTTGCAATGGTATAAAAATACAGCATCCTTCCTCGACCTTCTTGTAAAAAACTTCGTGCAACAGTATTGATACAAATAAATAATAAAGTCACCCAAAACAAACCATTCCATACATGATCATCGGGTTGCCCCATGGTTAAATAAATAACAAAAGTGGTGGAAGCAATATATAGTAGGATACCAAAAAAAGTATACTGCTGCCTAAATTCAAGCAGTGCATCTTTTTTCAATAAGGTGTATACTATTTTGAGGCGCATACTCGGCATCTTGGTTCGTAATTATTTTTCTCACCTAATACAACAGTTCCTTCTTCATCACTTGTTCGATAAGATACATTTGCCAAATGTCCGCATTGCACACAAATAGCATGTAACTTGGTAATAAAGTCACCCACAGATAAGAGTGCAGGCATAGGTCCAAATGGTTTGCCCAGGTAATCCATATCTAATCCGGCAACAATCACCCTTTTGCCTTGCATGACTAAGGTCTCACAAACCGCAATAATCCCTTCATCAAAAAATTGTGCTTCAT
Source organism: Sediminibacterium sp. (assembly GCA_030832695.1). The sequence continues at coordinate 5,062 of JAURIP010000052.1, forward strand.
CAATTCCTACTACTTGTGCATGCTCGGCAAGTGCAAGAATTTCAGCTGAATTTGCCACTTGGGTGGAAGCGATAGCATTGGCGTCGTGACTTACAATTTTGGTAACATCGTAACGTGTATCTGTTGCTGGCTTGTAAATTTCAATTTTTAAATTAGCAATTTTGGCTCTTTTTAATCTCCGAATCAATTCTTCGGTTTTGCCGCTAAACATGCTGCCGCAAATCACTTCTATCCATCCTCTGCGCTCGCCAGTTATATTCTGCTCAATAAACATAGACAATATTTAATTTAGTTTCTTCGTTTTAATAATAAGGGTAAAGGTATTGCCCCAAAAGTAAACATTCCTATGGATAGCGTAAAGGCTTTAGTGGAAAAATTAAGTGAGCAGTTGCGTCAAAATGAGGATAAATCAAGCTTAATATTAACTGCACAACAATTATTAACAGCTTTGGGTGGGGTTGTAGTCGCCAAGCCATTGCCTCAAAATATATACCAGGAAACAACCATGGTCGGACTAGCGGATGAATTAGTTATGCAAACGCAGATTACTCCGGAACTTGCCCCTGTCAAGAATGCTGTGGAAGTAAACGAAACGCCTGAGGAAGTAATCGGTGAAAACTTGGTCGCTAGTATTATGGAAATCGATGAAACACCTGCTATTGAAATTGTAGAAGCGCCTGTCGTTGAAATTAGTCAAGTAAATTTAGCGGAAACGAAAGAATTGAAGGAGGTGAAGGATCATCTTGTTTTGGAGCCAATTAAGGATTTACGATCAGCGATTGGCATCAATGATAAGTTTCAATTCATCCAAGAATTATTCGGTGGAGATGAAAAGTCATTTGAAGTAGGCATTAAAACAATCAATGCTTTTAAAATATTCCCGGAAGCACAATTTTATATCAAAAGGGAGTTAAGAGAAAAAAATAATTGGGATGAGGAAAGCAATGTAGTAAAACAATTTGATCAATTGATCAAAAGACGATTTTCATAAATAAATTCCATTGTTTTTTGTGTAGCACCTGCGTTTTCTGCAATAAAGTTTGCAGATGATTCGCAAGCCTTTGTATATTTTTCAGGGGTGCCTGATAAAAGTTCAAGTGTTTTACTGAATGAGTTTACATCATGTATTTTAAATCCGCCACCTGCATTCACTAGCCCATGCGCTTCAATATATTTTTCATCATTAGGCCCCCAAAAAACAGGCTTCCCAAATGCTGCTGGTTCAAGTACATTATGTATCCCCTCGGCTCCAAAACCGCCACCAATATAGGTTATATAAGCGTGTTGGTATAAATTACGTAACAATCCTATTTGGTCAACAATGATCACTTTTGCGTTATTAAATTTTTGGTGGCTTGCTGCAAATGAAGTTAAAGTGGTGGCATTATTAAATAGTTGTAAACATTTTTGAATGGACGTATCATCCACATGATGGGGCACTACTATCCAATTTAGATTCGTATATTTTTCGGCTAAGCTTGATAATAAAATATGGTCCTTTTCCCAAGTGCTACCCGAAATTATTATTTTAGCTGTATTCAATTTTTGTAACCAATCAAAATTGGTAATTAATTTTGAAGTACTGAGCACCCGATCGAATCGCGTATCTCCAGTGATCCTGATTTTTTCTTCCGAAAAAAGTGGTATTATTAATTTTTTTGAATTTTCATCCTGCACCAAAATGGAATAAAACAATGGAAGCATTCTTCTATAAAAACCACCATAGCGTTTAAAAAATATTTGATTCGGTCTAAATATTGCTGCCACTAATAAAGTGGGGATGTTTCTTTTTTTGGCTTCTGATAAATAATAAAACCAAAATTCATATTTTATAAAAATCACCAACTTGGGTTGTACTATATCAAAAAATTGTTTTGCATTGGAGGCACCATCCATCGGCAGGTAAGTAACAAAATCAACAGTAGGATCGTTTTTACGATGCAGGTATCCTGAAGGTGAAAAAAAGGTAAGCCAAACTTGATAACCTGGATAATCCGCCTTAATTTTTTCAATGATGGGTAAGCCTTGTTCAAATTCACCATAGGAAGCGCAGTGTACCCAAATGATGGGCTTTTGTATTTTTTCAGCATGGCCCTTTATCTCATTCCATACCTCATTCTGCCCTAAAACCCATTGCTTGACCTTCCCATTAAAGGGGGCCGTGCATTTTGCAAGGAGGGTATAGAGTAGTAAAAATAGATTATAAAGGACCATGGGCTATATCTGTCAAGCAAAAATCAATAAAATTCGGCATATAAATGGACATTTATTGCTAATAAACATACAATATTTAGATATTCTAGTGGGTAGGCCTTTTACCCTTTTTATAGTATTTTTGCAAAAATGGAATTGATGCGCAAAATTCAGATGGTAGATACTAAAAATCAGTATCTGGCAATAAAAAAAGAAGTGGATGAATCTATTCAAGCAGTTTTGGATAGTGCTTCCTATATTAATGGAAAATCAGTGCAGGATTTTAGTCAAAGTTTGGCTTCCTATTTACAAGTGTCACATGTGATTCCTTGTGCCAATGGTACTGATGCATTACAAATTGCGATGATGGCATTGGGCTTGCAACCTGGAGACGAAGTAATTACGCCTTCATTTACTTATATCGCTACCACTGAAGTAGTTGCATTACTTGGATTAACTCCCGTTTTTGTGGATGTGGATCCAGTGACTTATTGTATGGATATTGCTTCTTTAAAAAAAGCAATTACACCAAAAACAAAAGCCATTGTTCCTGTTCACTTATATGGACATGCCGCTCCGATGGCCGAAATTTTACAAATCGCGCAAGAACATAATTTGTTTGTGATTGAAGATAATGCCCAAGCCATTGGTTGTGATTATACTTTTCCAAATGGGGTAACAAAGAAAACCGGCACGATGGGGCATATTGGTGCTACTTCATTTTATCCAAGTAAAAATTTAGGTGCCTTTGGTGACGGGGGTGCATTATTTACCAATGACAAAGCCTTGGCTGATAAAATGACGATGATTGCCAATCATGGTCAATCGGCTAGATATTATCATGATGTGGTGGGATGTAATTCAAGATTAGATTCCATACAAGCGGCGGTATTAAATATAAAATTACAAAAGCTGGATAGTTATAACCATGCACGTTTCCAGGTGGCGCAATTTTACAATAATGCTTTTGCAGATATTAAACAAATTGTAACACCAGCGGTAAATAAATATAGTACGCATGTATATCATCAATATACGATTCAATTAGTTGGCGTGGATCGTGAAAAATTTATCAAGCATTTGGCTGATCTTGAAATTCCATGCATGATTTATTATCCTGTGCCAGGGCATTTGCAAAAAATGTTTGGCGAAGGAAAAAATGAACACTTGGATTTGCCAGTAACCAATTCATTAACACCAGTAGTTTGCTCGCTTCCAATACACACTGAAATTGAAGCAGCACAATTAAAACATATTACATCAGGGGTAAACTCCTTTTTTAATGCTTAAAATTTGAAACAATGAAAATTACAGTAATAGGAACAGGCTATGTGGGATTGGTTACAGGAACTTGTTTCGCAGAAACGGGGAACAAGGTTACTTGTGTGGATATAGATAAAGCGAAGGTGGATAAATTATCATCTGGTCAAATCACGATATACGAGCCAGGACTTGAAAAAATATTTTTAAGAAACACGAAGGAAGGTCGATTGGTTTTTACCACTAATTTAGAAGAAGTATTAGAGGCGTCTGAAATTATATTTTTAGCATTGCCTACACCTCCAGGTGC
>JAURIP010000146.1 GCA_030832695.1 Sediminibacterium sp.
ATGACTTTAATGGTCATCCCTTTGATATAATTCTGACGGGTAGGCGAAAAATTATTTGGATTTAAACGAAGACCAGCAATTTTAAATTCAGCTTGTCCAAGCTCTTCTAATAAAGGGTATGAAGGACGCTCCATCACAAGCATGTGCTTTGCTTTTCCATCTACACTAATAGAAGGGGTAGGAGCTGCTAATAATAAGTCAGCAATTTCTTTAGGTGGAACTTGATACGCATCTTGAGCAAAACTATTTAAGCTCAATAAGGCTAGCATAAAAAAGCCTGTCACAGAACCTATGATTTTTTTCATACAATTGATTTTACCTAAATTAAGAAAAAAACTACATCCAAGCATACCTTCTATCAAATTACCCGGGGATTTATTGTAAAAAACGGGTCCTATATTAGGATCCGTCTCAATTTCACCTTTTGTAGTAATGGCGAATGTCATTTTCTTAATTCAAGCATTAGATGTAAAATAATACAAGCAATTATTTATACCTTTAATTATGACAGAAAAGCAAATAATATTTCTCATTTTAATCATTTGGAGTATCCCCAGCACTTATTTTCGGAGTAAGTTTAGGAAAATTGTTTACCAAACTGATGATTGGAAAATAAATATAAAACCGCTTTTCAAAAAAGAGATCATAGGTTTATTCACTAATATGTATCCGGATAATATAACCTATCTTAAAACAAGAAATCACTATCGAATCTATTTAGCAGTATATCTATTTTTATTTATTATTTATAAATTTATTTATTAAAATATTTTATAGCCCTTTAAAAATGCTATTTAGAAATAGTTAAAGAATCATGAAGCAATCATTACTTAATTTATTATTTTCCCTTATCGCTTTTTCTATTGCATATAGCATTGCGCTATTAACTGGACTTCAGATGATACAGCAAGCCGTATTGATTGCCTTTCTTATTCAATGGCTTTTGTTTATTCCGGCCTATTATTTTCAAACAGAGAAATTCTATGACCTAACAGGAAGCGCTACCTACTTATTCATTGTGATTTATATAAGCTTTCAAAGTTATTCCGCAATAAATGTAAATATGGCTAGTATTCTATTAGCTTCTTGCATTATCGTTTGGGCAATCCGTTTAGGCAGCTTCTTATTTACAAGAGTTCAAAAAAGCGGTGAAGATAAAAGATTTGCATCCATCAAACCATCACCAACAAGGTTTTTCATGGCATGGACTTTGCAAGGAATGTGGGTTTCATTATGTTCAATGTGTGCATTAACTGCCATTGCAAGCAAAAATGGGGTAGTCCAAAATAGTTTTTTTTATGTAGGGATGTTTGTCTTTATTTTTGGTTTTGTTGTAGAGATGATTGCCGACTGGCAAAAGTCAATATTTCGTAAAAATCCTGAAAATAAGAATCAATTTATTTCTCATGGACTTTGGTCTTACTCAAGACACCCAAATTACTTTGGTGAAATTACTTTATGGTTGGGGATTTCCATTATGTCTTTTTCATCCTTATCAAGTTGGCAGTATATCACTTTAATCTCTCCACTTTTTACATATATTTTATTGGTTTATATAAGTGGTGTTAGGATTTTAGAAATTTCAGGGATGGAGAAATGGGGTCATTTAGAGAGCTATCAAGAATATGTCCGTACAACATCTTCCTTATTTCCATATTTTAAACTATCTGAAAAGAGACAGTCAACATTATTAAAATAAGGTAAATCAACTAATTTTTAGAACGCGATTTCACAGGATTTTACCTAACTTTTTAAAATATTTTAAAACACTATCATATGAAATATTTCGGGACAATAATTTTTTTAACGTCAATGACGATCTTTTCTTTTTCCATAGAATCTTGCACAAAAAACACTAACGAAGCAGCTGCTGTAACTGCTTCTGCAAAAGATACCTGGACAATTATTCAGGACAATATTCTCACACCTTCCTGTGCAACAAGTGGTTGTCACGCCTCTACCAGCGATGCTAACTATGTTCAGCACAATCTACTATTAACTTCAGCTACCGCTTACGATAATTTGATTAATATCAGTTCAAAAAATGCGGCTGCAAAAACAGCCGGCCTAGTAAGGGTAAAGCCGGGTGATTATATAAGTAGTTTGTTGTACAAGAAAATTGATTGTCAGACAACTTCTCAATATGGCGCTTTAATGCCATTAGGTGGGACTAATTTGTCCTTAGGACAGATAGAATTTATCAAACAATGGATCATAAAAGGGGCACCTAAAAAAGGAAGTGTTGTTGATGAAACCGTACTAGCCAATAATACAGCATGCACTCAGGCTTTTTTACCTATGCAGGCACCCGCTGCTGCAGAAGGTTTTCAATTAGCGATCAATACGTTCACAGTAAGTCCCAATACAGAACGCGAAGTGTTTGTAAACAGAAAAACCCCCAATACTTCCACGGTGTATGTAAATAAATTTACCATGCAAGGGCGGCCAAACAGCCACCATTTTGTTTTATATGGTTTCCAAAGTACTACATCCTTACCACCCGTAAACACAATGAGAGATTTGTATAATGCAGACGCTAGTATCAACATAATCACTTTTGCACAAATGCAGAATCATATATTTCTGGGTGGTGGGACAGATGTAAATACAACATATACATTTCCTGCAGGCGTTGCCCTGAAAGTTCTCCCTGCTACAGCGCTTGACCTAAATGCCCATTATTTTAATAAACAAACTACCAATTTAACTGGCGAGAACTATATCAATATGTATACAGTGTCACAAGCAAACGTTGTAAAAGAGGCACAGTCTATAAATTTTGCCAATTATAATTTTTCTATTCCGGCTAGTTCACGCAAAACAATTAGCACCGATTATACTTTTACCAAACCAGTAACCGTAATTACACTTACCTCGCATTTTCACAAGTTGGGTGAGAAATTCCAAATTAAAATTCTGGGTGGAACGAGAAATGGAGAGATCGTTTATGAAAATACAGATTGGGAGCACCCCATAGTAATCAACCTTGCCACACCCATTCAGCTGAAAGCAGGCGAAGGCTTGACTAGTGTGGTGACCTATAACAATACCACAAATAAAATAGTGAATTTCGGATTAACCAGTGAGGATGAAATGAATATTATTTTCGGGTATTACTATTAAACAAGTGGTTCAATTTCAATGCGTCATTTCCTTGTGAAAAAATGAATGGCTAAATTCCTGGGTTTAGACAAGTTTTATATAATCACTGCTGTGTCATGAACACACCCCCTGAAATTGTTTGAAATCGGGTTATCTCATTTTAGGTATAAAATGCCACTATTTCCACTTAGCCGACTCTTTTTACCTGTTTTTGGTGAAAATCCTGCCCGGAACTTAGCCAATATTAAATCAATTTATTTAAAACAATCTGAAGCTGAAATTGTTATTTAGTTAGATTAAAAGTCACTAAATGTCAACGCAAGTTTCATTAATATTCCCCAACCAATTATATAAGCAACATCCTGCTATTCATAACAATAGACCCGCCTATTTGGTGGAGGAATGGCATTTTTTTAATCAATACCAATTTCACAAAGAGAAACTGGTTTTGCATAGGTCGAGTATGAAATTTTACGAAGCTTTTTTAAAAGAGCAGGGTATTGTTGTACATTATATTGAATCAATTGAAACTCAAAATAGGATCGAAATACTTATCGAAAAGCTATACTCCAGCAATGTTAAACAAATTCATATTGTAGATCCTATTGATAGTTGGTTGTTAGCAAAAATTAAATCAAGTTGTAAAAAAAACGGTATTGAACTAATTCTTTATAATTGTCCTAATTTTTTAAATAGTTTAAATGATGTGGACGCCTATTTCTCAAAAAAGAAAACCTATTTTCAAACCGATTTTTATACCTCGCAAAGAAAGTCAAGAAACATTCTAATTGAAAAGGATGGGAAACCATTGGGCGGGAAATGGACTTATGATGCAGATAACAGGTCTAAATTTCCAAAAAAAGAAGTTGTCCCAAAAATACCATCGGCCACTGTTAATCAATTTGTAAAGGAAGCTGAAAAATACGTACAAAAAAATTATCCAAAAAATTATGGATCAATAAATAAAGATCATTTATTTGCTATTAATTTTATAGATACAGAAAAATGGCTTGAGGAATTTTTGCAAGACCGATTCGAAAAATTTGGAATATATGAAGATGCCATTGTAGCAAAGGAAACGGTTTTACATCACTCTGTGCTGAGTCCTATGCTCAATGTGGGTTTAATAAGTCCACAGCAAATCATAGATCAAGCAATAGCCTTTTCAAATAAAAATAATATCCCATTAAATTCTTTAGAAGGGTTTATTAGACAAATCATGGGATGGCGTGAATTTATCAGAATTGTATATGAGCGAGAAGGTTCAAAACAAAGGACTACAAATTATTGGAAGTTTACTCGAAAAATTCCAGCAAGTTTTTGGAACGGTACCACCGGTATTGCACCTATTGATATTACCATAAAAAAGGTATTGGCAACCGGGTATTGTCATCATATTGAAAGGCTTATGGTACTTGGTAATTTTATGCTTTTATGCGAGTTTGATCCAGATGAAGTGCATAAGTGGTTTATGGAAATGTTTATTGACGCCTACGATTGGGTCATGGTACCTAATGTTTACGGTATGACACAATTTGCAGATGGAAGATTAATGACCACTAAGCCGTACATAAGTGGTAGTAATTATTTAATGAAAATGAGTGATTACGAAAAAGGGGAATGGCAACCAGTTTGGGATGGTTTATTTTGGCGATTTATGCATGAG
>JAURIP010000391.1 GCA_030832695.1 Sediminibacterium sp.
AATAAAATTGGAAAAGCCAAGATCAAAAATAAACCAATTGGTTTCGATATTTTTTAATGTTTTAGGAACCCTTTTGATGGTGAAATTGGTATTATCAAAATCACCCCATTCAATCATCGATCCCCAATCTTTTTTGTAGTTACTGTCTTGTGATTTAATAATTTGTAACCTACCTAATCTGACAGTGTCCTCATTCACAGACAACAAAGTATCATTTGACATTTTACCATCTGTGATATTGATTGTGGTGCTATAAGGCTTCCTTATTTTTCTATTATAAGTGTAATTTTGTTCACCTTGTTTTTTTACAATAACTACATTACCAATTGTAATACTGCTTCTTGATTTATTTGAATTGTAATTTTGTTCGCCCTTCTTTTTTATAATGAGCATATTGCCAATGGTGATTGTATCATTTTCAATTTGAATGCTATCTGATAAAACTTTATTGGGAGGGCTGGTTCTTGAACTATCATTTTGTGCCAACACTGGAAGGCTAAAGCCCATTAAAAAACAAAAGGACAATAATAAAAATGTTTTTTTCATATCTATTTTTCTTTTTCTAATTTATTTCTTTTTAGTAAAGCTGAAATTCTTCTAGTAATGCCTCTAAACGCAGCACCGTCGATTTCGAAATTGGCGATTGAAATTGTTCTATTTGGGTCTTCTGTATCAATCAATTCATAACTTGTAGTTGCTTTTTCGTCTGTTGTATTTTCCACCATTGCATCAATGGTTATTGGATTATTATAACTGCTTGGTAGTTTCGTGATGATTGCTTGGTTATTTAAGATACTATTGTTAGAAGTAGGTTCAACAATCGCGATAGATACATTTCGATTCGTCTTAGCAATTTCTAATTCACTTGTATTCAATTTTTTTAGAATTAAAATTTCTTTTTTCGTTTTTGTAATGGGTTTAATATTATTTACGAGTTCTTGCTTGTTTGAATTACTGATAACAGTTACTTCTGATTTTGCTGACGCTGTTGACGCTGATGACACATTTGGAATTAATACTTTATTTGAATTGGTTGCAAGACTATTCGACACCATTGAATTAGTTGCGGATGAACTTGATATTTGCGAATCAGATAATTGAGATTTCGTCAATTGCTGGTACCCAATAAAAACCATCAAACAAGCGGCGATGGCTGCATAAGTGAATTTATGTTGATTGAATCCAAATGATTTAATCAGTATGCCTTCTGAAACAGTTGTCTTTTTCAAGGATTTTTTAAAAGAAGTAGATAACCCTGGAATCGCCTGCACTTCTTTTTTTAAGATAGTAGCATAATTTGCATCCCAATCTTCCCCCAGCGCCTCTAAACTAGTTTGATCTAACTGCTGTTTTAGATTTTCCTTAAATGCATAGGGTACATTTTCCGCACTAAGAACGGTTGCTTTGAGTTCCTCCATTTCTAATGCATAGCTTGGGTTGTCTGCAATAAACGCCTCTACCTCCAATCTTTCTCTGGGGCTTAACTCATTGTCGACGTACAATAAGAAAAAGGTTTCATATGTAGATTCGTTCAGCTGCATTAAGATGCTATTGGCGCGTAAGCGGATAATTTGTTTTTTAATATCAATCGAGCCCTATGTAAATATACTTTTACTTGACTATCAGATAAGTTCATGATCTCAGCAATTTCTTGGTAACTATACCCTTCATAATCTTTTAGTAAAACAAGGCTTTTTTGTGTAGGATTTAATTGATTTACTGCATGCATTAAAACCTGTTTGAGTTCGACGTGCCCTTGATTGATTGGTTCATGGGGGATGGAAGTCTCTTCCTCTAAAGGCATTTTATTGGATTTACGAATATGGTCTATCATTTGATGATAAGCCACAGTAAATAAATAAGATTTTGCTTTTTCTGGCAATACTTGCACTCGGTTCACCCATAATTTTTCAAAAGCGGATTGGACAATATCCTGTGCATCTTCGGGATGTCGAATATTTTTTACTATAAATCGATACACGCCATCTGCAAAATTATCTACACATTCA
>JAURIP010000174.1 GCA_030832695.1 Sediminibacterium sp.
TGCAATTTTTTGCAGCCGCTGCATCATAAATCTTTTTAAAATGAGCCTCTTGCTTTTCCATTTCCTTATAAAAATCTTCTACCGATCCATTAAAACAACTTGCAGGTAAAAATCCTTCATTTTCAATATCCGACATCTCGATTTTATTGCCCGCCTCCCTGGCCAAAATCATTATTTTACGCATTACATCCGTTCCACCCAAGTCCATTCTTGGATCAGGTTCCGTATATCCTTCCACTTGTGCCTGACGCACTACTTGTGCAAATGGCACTGTTCCATCATACTGATTAAAAACAAAATTCAAAGTACCCGATAATACCGCTTGTATTTTGTTAATTGAATCCCCACTTAATATTAAATTATTCAATGTGCCAATAATAGGTAAGCTAGCGCCCACATTGGTTTCAAATAAAAACGAGGCATTGTACTCGCGCGCTAATGATTTTAATTTTAGATAGTTTTCATAAGGCGAGGAGCAAGCTATTTTATTACATGCGACTACCGAAACCGCCTTTCCTAATAATTGCGCGTAGGCATTGGCTACTTGTTCATGTGCAGTCACATCCACAAATACACTATTACGTAAATTATTTTCAATAATGGTGTTGACATATTTATGAATGTCGCCCAAGGGCGCATCAACCAACTGTTCGCGCCAATTTGATAAATCAATACCCTCTTGATTAATAATTTGTCGTTTACTATTAGCAATCCCTACAATATTTATTTGCAAGCGCAACTGTTCCTGTATATACGCTACTTGTTTTTTAATTTGATCCAATAATTTACCACCCACATTTCCAACACCAGCGATGTATAAATTGACTTGCTTATAAGAGGTTTCAAAAAATGCTTCGTGTAATACATTGATTGCTTTACGTACATCGGATGTTGCTATTACGGCTGTAATATTTTTTTCAGAAGATCCCTGTGCTATTGCACGTACATTAATACCATTACGGCCCAACACACCAAACATTTTACCACTCACCCCAGGGTGACTTTTCATTTGCTCCCCTACTAAAGCCAATATCGAAACTTCTTTTTCAATAATTAATGGCTCTACTTTTTGTGTTTGAATTTCTTTCTCAAACTCTGCATCCACCGCTATTTTAGCTTGATGCGCATCCTGCATATTCACCCCAACACATATAGAATGTTCGGATGAACTTTGGGTAATTAAAATAATATTGATTTGCTTATTCGCCAAAGCCTCAAATAATCTTTTTGAAAATCCTGGTATACCCACCATACCACTTCCTTCCAAGCTTAACAAACAAATATCTTGTATGCTTGAAATTCCTCGGATAAAATTATCATCCTTCGGCGATTCATTTTGAATAATCGTTCCCGGATGTTTTGGATCAAAGGTGTTTTTAATTAATACCGGAATGTTTTTATGCATGACCGGTTGTATAGTCGGCGGATAAATAACTTTTGCGCCAAAATGTGAAAGCTCCATCGCTTCCTGATAAGATATTTGTGGAATTTCTTTTGCGTTGTGCACAATCCTTGGATCAGCGGTCATCATACCACTTACATCCGTCCAAATTTCTAAGCGCTCCGCATCCAATGCTGCAGCAAATATAGCGCCTGTATAATCCGATCCACCCCTGCCTAATGTAGTGGTGTTCCCTTCCTTATCGGATGATATAAATCCAGGTGCAATATATAAGTCAAACGTATTTGCAGGATTTTTAAAATAATCCTGAATTGTTTTATTGGTTAATGCCTTATCAACCACTGCATTTAAAAAATTAGAATCTGTTTTAATTAGTTCACGCGCATCTACCCATTGTTGCTTAATTCCTTTAGCTGCGAATGTGGCTGAAATTATTTTAGAGGATAACAACTCGCCGTAACAAACTATTTTATCCTTCATGCGCGGCGATAACTCCTTTAGCATGGATAAGCCTTCACAGTTGGCCTCTAATTCATTAATTAATTGCTTGACAATACTTAAAGTAGCACTCTGTTGTTGTATCGGCAATAATGTTCGAACAATATCCAAATGCTTTTGCTCAATATTTTCAATGATTGTTTTATAGGCCTCATTTCCTTGCGCTGCCGTTTGTGCTAACATGAGTAATTGATCCGTAACACCATGCACAGCTGATACCACAACAATACATGGCTTGTTTTGTAAACTTTCTGTTACAATTTCTACCACGTTCCCTATTGCACTTTCAGTTCCTACCGAACTCCCGCCAAATTTTAAAACCTGCATATCCCTATTTTTTATTGACTATATTTTATGCTACTTATATTAAGTAGCCATAAATATTATCGTCTTTGTTTATTTCATTGTAATTGATCTGATACTTCTTCATATTTTCTATCAAAGTTTCATAATCTTTTTTCGATCTAAGTTCTAATCCAACCAATGCTGGACCTGCTTCCTTATTGTGCTTTTGTATATATTCAAACCTCGTGATGTCATCATTAGGCCCTAATACTTTATTGACAAATTCCTTTAAGGATCCTGGGCGTTGTGCAAATCGAATTAAAAAATAATATTTTAAACCTTCATATAATAAAGATCTTTCTTTTATTTCTTGCATGCGTGCAATGTCATTATTACCGCCACTCACAATACATACAATAGTTTTACCTTTTATTTGTTCCGCGTAATCATCCAAAGCCGCTATGGACATGGCGCCCGCTGGCTCAACTACCATCGCTTCCTCATTATACATTTGTAAAATGGTGGTGCAAATTTTTCCTTCCGGCACCAAACGCATATCATCCAATGCATCTTTACAAAATGAAAAAGTAATATCGCCTACTCTTTTCACAGATGCGCCATCCACAAATTTGTCAATGTTTTCTAACTCAACGGGCTCACCCGATTTCAATGCCCAAAACATACTTGGTGCCCCTTCTGGTTCCAAGCCAATCACTTTTGTATGAGGTGATTCCTGTTTAAAATAAGTGCCTACGCCTGCGCTTAATCCGCCACCACCCACAGGTAAAAAAATGTAATCAATCGGATCCGGGGTTAATGTTTTTATATCATCTAAAATTTCCACCCCGACTGTTGCTTGTCCTGAAATAATTGCTGGATGATCAAATGGCGGTATGAATGTCATACCATGTTCAATAGTATACGCTTTTGCTGCAATAGCCGTATCATCAAATGTATCTCCTACTAAAACCACTTCCACAAATACATCACCAAACATTTTTGTTTGATTTACTTTTTGTTGTGGGGATGGGATCGGCATAAACACGACGCCCTTTACCCCTAGTTTTTTACAACTATAGGCAAAGCCTTGCGCATGGTTACCGGCACTAGCACACACTACACCTTTTGCCAATAACTCAGGTGATAGTTGATGCATCATATTATATGCGCCTCTTAATTTATAAGATCGTACAATTTGTAAATCCTCCCTCTTTAAATATACATTGCACTGGTATTTACGAGATAAGTTCGCATTGAATTGAAGTGGCGTATGCGTTACGACCGACTTTAATCTTGCTGCGGCTCCCGCAATATCCAGTACATGTTTATTAATCTTCTTTACTTCACTCATATATTCCCTTTAATACGATTCATTCATAAATGAATAATAATTATTTGATCCTTTTACCCAACACGGTTTATTTACCTGGTTGGTTCTCTGGTCTTAAACTTCTTACAGTTTTTCCAGCTTGCCACATTTCACTATTGTGTAATTCAGCTAACTCCACTTCTAATTTTTCACGGTAATCAGACTTACTGTTTAAATCAATAGAGCGTGCCGACTCAACGCCAGTTGCAACACTTTTATATAAGTCACTAAAAACGGGTAATGTAGCATCACGGAATTTTTTCCACCAATCCAATGCACCTCTTTGCGCCGTAGTAGAACAGTTGGCATACATCCAATCCATTCCATTTTCAGCCACCAATGGCATTAATGATTGTGTTAATTCTTCCACTGTTTCATTAAACGCTTCTGAAGGGCTATGGCCATTTTTACGTAACACTTCATATTGCGCTGCAAAGATACCTTGAATTGCGCCCATTAGTGTACCTCGCTCCCCAGTTAAATCAGAAAATACCTCTTTTTTGAAATCTGTTTCAAATAAATAACCAGATCCAATAGCAATACCTAATGCAATAACTCTGTCCCAAGCCTTTCCTGTTGCATCTTGGAAGATGGCATAACTACTATTTAAACCACGTCCTTGTAGAAACATTCTTCTTAATGAGGTTCCAGATCCTTTAGGGGCAACTAAGAATACATCCACATCTGCTGGAGGTATAATTCCTGTTTGCTCATTAAAAGTGATACCAAAACCATGAGAAAAATACAATGCTTTTCCTGGCGTTAAATGTTTTTTTACTGTAGGCCACATTGCGATTTGCGCAGCGTCACTTAATAAATAACAAATAATAGTTCCTTTTTCTAAA
>JAURIP010000296.1 GCA_030832695.1 Sediminibacterium sp.
CCACCTGTCATTGCTTTAAAAGAATAGTCATGATTATGATAAGCAAAACGAATGCCATTCTTATTAGCTATTTCGCCACACTTATTGAATTGATCAGCAAAACGCTTGTAATCATCAATTGATTTTTGCGCACCAATATGCGGACATATTAAATACTTCATTCCAATTTCAGCAGCTTCAGCAGCCTTGCGTTCAAAATCCTTATTGATGTCACAATGTGAAGCAATCATATTCATCTCTAAATCACCCAATTGTTTTTTAAACTCCGTATTTTTCATACCCCAGAACATGCCATCAGCACCCTCAAAACTTTCAATCTGCTTATACCCGCAATTAGATAAATGTTTCAACACCCCTAATGGATCTTTAGCCAATGCTTGCTTTACCGTCCACAACTGAATGCCAAACTTGTTTTTCTTTTGTGCCATCGCAAATAGCTGATTATTAAATGGGGTACCCAATGCTAAACTAGCTAATGCGGTGTTGCGTAAAAAACTTCTTCTTGAATTTGACATAGAATAAATTAAAATGGTAATGGATGCTTATTAAAAATGTTATTAAAATCTAATGAAAACTTAAATGAAAATATAAACTGCTTGAATTCTTGTAACTAAACAGTTGACTGAAAAAATATTATGCCCAAGCCTTATCTCCTTTAGCGTAAGGTACACAGCCCTCATATCTTCCAGGAATAGCTACATAACGAAGCGCTTTTGTTGCCCCTACTTCTGAAGTAAAAAATCCAGTCAGCGTTAATTCCTTTATCATGGTAAAATAATGTTTCTCGTTGCCTGTTTTTTTATCTGGATTTGCTTTTTGTGCTTCTTTATTCGCTTGTACTTCCTTGTCAAGTGCGCTAATTAAATCATGGCGCTCTTCTGCGTTTGCTTCCATAAAGGATTTGCCAATTTTAGCTTTCGCTTCCTTAAATTGTAATGCGCGCATCCCTTCCATGAAAATATTTTGATTTTTTTCATCATAACAATCGCGAACCATCACTGACATAAACGCACCCACATTGGCTTCCTTGGCACCAGGGGTGTTGGTTGCAGGAATAATTATCTCCCCTACTTCATTTAAAAATGCAATGTCTGCCGCAGAAAAAACCAATCCTGTTTTTGCAGGAGTACATCCTGATAAAAATGCTTCCGCACCTAAAACGGTTCCGCCCATAATAATGGCTACTCTTGATAATGCTTCGCGTCTGTTCATCATAAAATATAAATTTATTCGAGTTAATTATTTTTAAATATCGCAAATTTCAATTGCTTTTTTGAGTGACGCCATTGGATCTTTATCAGCAGGGATAAACTCCTGTGCCACATACCCTTTAAATCCAGTAGCAACAATAGCGCGCATAATAGCAGGATAATATAATTCCTGACGCTCATCAATTTCATTACGGCCAGGTACCCCGCCTGTATGATAGTGTCCGTAATAAGTATGGTTTGCATTAATCGTACGAATAACATCTCCCTCATCAATTTGCATATGATAAATATCAAACAACAATTTAAAATTAGGCGACCCTATTCGCTTGCACAATTCAACACCCCAAACAGATCTATCACACATATAATCCTTGTGATCTATTTTTGAATTCAATAACTCCATCTGAATCATGACCCCTCTTTTTTCAGCCAAGGCCATAATTTTTTTTAATCCTGTCACACAGTTGTTTAATCCTGTTTCATCATCCATGCCTTTTCTGTTTCCTGAAAAGCAAATCAAATTGGTGTACCCTGCATCCGCAACATAATTAATATGATCCGTATAATTCTTAACCAAGGTGTCATGAAAGCTTGGCTCATTAAACCCTTTGGTCAAACTAATTTCCGCACCATTGCACATGGTGGATACCAAATTATTTTCCTTAAGCACATGCCATTCGGAAGGGCCTACCAAATCCATCCCCACCATACCCATTGCTTTAAAGTTTTTAGCTAATTCCGTAATGGGATATTGACTATAACACCACCTACATGCAGAATGGTTAATTTTTCCTTTTAAAGAAAAGGGTTCGGTATCGTTTTGGAATCCTTGTTTCACTGATGCAATTAAATTTGAAGGGACCACGACACCTGTTGCCAAGGCCGCAGAACCAGTGATTACTTGTTTTAAAATTTGACGCCTATTCAGATTAGATGACATTACAAAATATTATATAAGTTCCCAGAATTTATGACTTGATAAATATAATTTTTTTTTCCTGTTTTTTATAAAGTTTTAAGTTAAAAATGGGGGTTTTTTGCGAAATTATAAGGAAATTGCTAAGGTTATAATCTATCCTGTAAAAATGGATTTTAATTTATACAAAAGCATTAAAAATTTCAAATATGAATCGAAAATTACGCATGGGAATGGTTGGAGGCGGAAAAGACGCTTTTATTGGTGCCATTCACCGATTGGCTGCCAATATGGATGGCTTAATCGAAGTGAGTTGTGGTGCATTAAGCATTAATCCTGAAATAGCAGTTGCTTCTGGTGAGGCATTATTTTTACCAAAAGAAAGAACCTATTTGACTTATGATGAAATGATCAAAAAGGAAGCAAGCCTGCCTGCGAACGAGCGTATCGATTTTGTAACGATTGTAACGCCCAACTTTGCGCACTTTGCCCCTGCGATGATGGCATTAGAATATGGCTTTCATGTGGTGATTGAAAAACCAATTACATTTTCATTAGATGAAGCAAAGCAATTAAAACAAAAATTAGA
>JAURIP010000269.1 GCA_030832695.1 Sediminibacterium sp.
TACATTTTTATTTCCTTTGCCTGGTGTAGGCTCGTCTTGGAATAAAGTAACTACATATCCTTTATCTAATTGTTGTGGAATACCATAAGAGAAATCAATGGCTTTAATTCCGTCTAAATTAATATTTGAAAACTCTAACCATCCATCTTCGCCACTTAAAAATGCGGCTCTGTGTTCTCTCCAGCCTTTAACATCTACTCTTGTAGTTGCATTGTTACTAGGCATATTTATTATTGAGCTACGTAGTGTAATGCTATTGGTTGTGCTTAATGGTTTAATACCCGCACCGCCTTTATCAGTATAGCTTGCAGTAATTTGCATTAAATTACCTGCACCCATATTTTCTGCAGTTGCGGTAATAGTTCCTTTTGCAGGCAAGGAGATCTCTTTCTTTTTATTAACACTTAAAATGTAATCAACAATTAAATCTAACTCCTCTTGTTTTAAACTAGGATGTGCCGCCATGGCTACTTCACCCCAAACACCACTTCCACCTTTGATTATTTTGTTAGATAAGTAGGTTTTATTTTTTAAATCATTTTTATATTTATCTGAAATCATTGCAAATGATGGGCCTACTGATTTTTCGTTTTCTTTATGACATGCTTTACAATCTAATGTTGCTACTAAATTTTTTCCTTCCATAATAGCTGTCATCACCTGATGTCCTACTACCTGTGCTTTATCGGGACTACTTAAATAATCTACTTTTACATAAATTGATTTATTATCAATGCCCCCTTTCTCAGTAGATCCATCTTCCTTATCCTTTACGTTCACCGCATAGGCGATTGGTTTGCCAGGGTAATAAAAAAGATCACCACCTGTTAAATTAACATTCACTAAAGGGGATTCGTTTCCTGCATATACTTTTATTACTTCACTTTTTGTTACCGATCCTTTGGTATCTTTTACGGCAACTGATATTGCATATTCACCTGCTTTTGTAAATGTAAATGGTGTAGTCGCGGTCTTAGTTGTTTTAATTTGACTACCAAAACTCCAAACATAAGTTAGTAGATCACCGTCAGCATCACTAGATCCCGTTGCATCTGCTTGAATAGTGAATGGAAGTGTACCTGAAAATTTATTGATACTAATTTTTGCTTTAGGCGCTCTATTGCCTCCATTATAATCAATTCTTGAAATTGCAGCGTCAGCATTTTTTGAAAACCAGCCGCTACCATATTCTAAAACATAAAATCTTCCATCAGGCCCAACTTCAATATCAATTTGACTATTAAATTTGGTGTTAGGCATGAATGGGTCCATTTGTTGGTAGTTTCCTTCTGCATCCATGGATACCATTTTTATCCAACCCCTAATCCACTCATAAAACATGAGTTTATTATTAAAGTAATCTGGATATCTCGTTTCCTTAGGATAAAATTCACCGTGATAAATCGGTCCTGCCATTGCATTTCGTCCCCCCGAACCTACTTCAGGAAATTCAGTGGAGATGGCATATGGGTACCAAATAAATGCTGGACTTACTGGCGGTAATTCAGTTAATCCTGTATTATTTTTTGATAAGTTCAATGGTTTTTTAGGATCAAAAAAATCACCCACTACTCCGGTTTCATAATCAAATTGTCGATAAGGATAGTTGCCTCCAATAAATAAAGGATACCCAAAATAACCTGCTTTACGCGCTTGATTTAATTCATCATAACCACGAGGGCCTTTTTCTTCAAATTTATCTCCACCCGCATCTGGTCCAACATCACCCCAATATAAGAAACCAGTTTTTCTATCAACAGAAATACGATATGGGTTTCTAGCGCCCATTGTATAAATTTCAGGTCTAGTTTTCGGTGTACCTGGTTTAAAAAGATTTCCTTCAGGAATTGAATAAGAAGCATCGGGATTTATTTTGATACGCAAAACCTTTCCCCTTAAATCGTTGGTATTACTTGATCCTCTGCGTCCATCATATTGTTCAAAGCCCGGACGATTATCTATAGGACCATAACCGTCTAAAATATATTTTGAATCTGGCTGATTAAACGGTGTGGTATTATCGCCAGTTGAAATAAACAAAGATCCATCAGGCCCAAAAGTAAGAGAGCCAGCCGTGTGACAACAAATATCTCTTGTGGTTGCTACGTCAATAATCTTTTTTTCAGATGCCATATCTAATTTCCCATTTTTAAAAACAAAACGAGATAATCTATTGGCCGCTGTATCTTTTGTCGCATAAAACAAATAAACATAATTATTTTTTGCATAATTAGGATCGGCTGTAACGCCAATTAATCCTTCTTCCGCATTTACACCTTTGGCTGTTGTTTTGTGATACACGTCAAGCTTAGCCACCTGCGTAACTTTTTTAGTAAGGTGATTATAAAACATCACCTCGCCCTTACGTTGAACAACTAAGATATCAAAATTAGGAAGGATGGCCATTTCAGTAGGTTCATCAAACATACCACCCGCTAAAATATTTTTTGTAAATCGATCTTCATCTGGAACCAAATATGATTTGGCTTTGGAATAATCTAGCTTCACATTATTTCCCATCGCATATTTTATACCACCTAAAAGATGTT
The DNA here is from genome assembly GCA_030832695.1 of Sediminibacterium sp. The sequence continues at coordinate 2,550 of JAURIP010000269.1, forward strand.
GCATAAAAAGCGGTTCAGCAAAAGATTCATTCGTATGTCCAAGCTCAGTATAAAAAGCCCTACCTCCATCATAATCATGGTACCAAGCCATTGGATGGCTGTCGCCATGTTTTCCGCCCTCATATGATTTTTCATCAATACTTATGAGCACTTTCACTTCATTTCCTGGTGCTTTTTTAAAGTTATACCACTCATCGTATCTTTCCCATACTGCAGGAAGATGGTTAGTGCTTGGATGTGTATTGTCATTGACAATTAATTTTGCTGTTTGTTGTTTGGGATGACTTTGGAAATAGGCACCAGATAATTTTCCATACCAAGGCCAATTGTATTCACAATCAGTTGCTGCGTGCACACCCACAAAGCCGCCGCCTGCTTGAATGTAACGCTCAAACACGGCTTGTTGTTTGTTATCCAACATATCTCCGGTCGTACTTAAAAATACGACAGCACTATATTTTTTCAA
>JAURIP010000272.1 GCA_030832695.1 Sediminibacterium sp.
ACCAATGCAAGTCAAGTGCAGTTATATGGGATGGATTTAGCAAATCTTAGCGAAAAAGTGCCGAATGGATTACCGGATAGTTTAACAGAAATGGCTATTGAAATGCAAGATGGAGGAGATGGGATTTTTGACGATCAAGATGAATTTTTATTTTATGCGCAAGGGCATTATAAATGGATCAAATCAACAATAGACGAAGCACCCATTCGTCAAAAAATGACAAGCAGTGATTCTTTATATTTTTTTCTACGAATTGGATTAAATGGAAAAAGAATTGCAAGTTTTAATAAGACCGGTTCCGCATCAAAAATAGTTCAAACCTATGCGGCTAAGTGGTTGATAGAAAAAGATACGATCAATATTTTAAGTAGTGGTAAAATTTGGTTAGGTGACCCTATGGGAAATGGTCTTGGTAAAAAAACAACACAGTCATTTCCGCTTAATATGGAAGGCTTACAACTTAATGCGCCAATTATTTTTCAGAGTCAATTGGCTGCTACTACTTATCAAACAGATGCTACTTTTTCAATAAAGTTGAATGATCAAATGTTGAGTACAAAATCGTTGAATCCAGTTTCAGGTTTCATTTTTGATGATGCTTACAAAATACGTTTTGATAGTAGTACTATTTTATTAGATAAATCTAAGGTGCAGAAAGTGGGGCAAAGCTTAAGCAACATGAACCTGCAAGTAGATTTTAATGCAGCCACTGGCTCCACAGGTTGGATTGATTATTTGGCATTACAAGGGCAAAGAATAATTGGTTTTTGGGGGAATACTAGTTTTGGGTTTGACTATCATACAAGTAAACCGCTGGATCAATTGGTTGAATTTGAAATACAAAATGCAACCAATCAAACAAGAGTTTGGGATCTGAGTCAATACTTTCAACCAATCGCTTTAAATACAGAATTGGTTCAAAATACAATTGCTACATTTAAAGTTGCAGATACTGCACAAAAATATTTTTATGTCTTTGAATCCAATAAAATAAATGCTGCACAGTTTTCTAGTGTGCTTCGAAATGATAGTAGTTTCTCTTTAAGTCCAGTAGATTATATCATTATTACTGCGCCTGATTATTTTCCTGCAGCAAAGGCCCTTCAAGCTTTTCATGAAAAGCAAAATGGCTACAAAGTGGGGATATTCAATGCGACCCAAGTATACAATGAAATGGCAGGAGGACAAACTTCGCCAATTGCCATTCGAAATTTTTTAAAATACTTTATAACACAAGCCAAATTAAAAAATCAAGTAAGCCCCGCGTTTGTTTTATTATTAGGAATGGGCAATTTCAATGCACAAAAAATTCAAATTAATAAAGAATTACCTGTCTATACAAGTGAGATGTCCAATGCTATTTTAACTTCTTATAGTTCAGATGATTTTTACGCAATACAAGAACCAGGTAATCAAATTCAGTTTACACAGACGATTGATTCAATTAGTTTGGCTATTGGAAGGATTCCGGCAAGGACCATTGCAGAAGCAAATAAAATGGTGGAGAAATTAATTCAATACCAATCCAGTAAAAAAATGGGGCTTTGGCAAAATCAATTGACTTGGGTTGCAGATGATGCGGACTATAATTTACACCTTCAGGATGCGGAGGAAATCATCAGTAATTTGAAAACAAAAACAACTAATTGGAATCATAAAAAATTGTATTTGGATTTATTTAAAGCGAGTCAAACATTAACTGGGAATACTTATCCAGATGTAAACAAAGCAATACAAGAAGCGGTGCAATCAGGCACATTGGTCTTAAATTATACAGGTCATGGAAATTATTTACGATTAACCGAAGAGGCAGTGATTTCAAAATCAGAAATGCAGTCATGGGATAATGCCGGAAAATTACCTATTATGGTGACAGCCTCTTGTGATTTTGCACCTTACGATCAACCTGGTTCTGCTCCAATTGGTTTTGATGCTTTGATGCAAAATGACAAAGGTATTATTGCATTGGTTGCGGCCAATAGACTTGTTTTTGCATATAGTAATAAACAAATTAATGATGCATTTATGCAAGCATTATTGGTGCCTAATTCAAACGGTCAATTTAGGACAATTGGGCAAGCATTGCAGGCTGCAAAAAAATATAATTTTAGCATAAATGGTGATCGCTTAAATGCATTTAAGTTTGGCTTAATGGGGGATCCAGCTATGCGTATCGTTCAGCCGAAATACCAAATTAATTGTACCGAATTGAATCAATTACCTTGGTCGGACACGATTTATTTAAAGGCAGGTGGAAAGTATACTTTAAAAGGAAATTTGTCCGTAAAAAATCAAACCCTTCAAAACTTTAAAGGTGCCATAGATATGATTTTATGGGATGCTCCAAGTACAAAGAAAACTTTAGCAAATCAATCGACGAGTCAGTCAGTGGCAATTGAAACACAGGAAAAGGCGCTCTTTAAAGGAAAGGCAACAGTGCAAAACGGACAATTTGAAATCAGTTTCATCCTGCCTGGTAACCTGCCTTCGTCGAATTCTGCAGCACTTAAATTACAGCTTTATGCATACAATGATACAGCTGACGCAAGTATGCAAATGCAATCCATCTTTATTCAAGGTTCTGCCACTCAAAATAAACTTGATACCATGGGTCCAGAAATCTACTCTTATATCAATGCGCCTTCATTTAAATCTGGAGACTGGGTAAGCACACCATCTACTTTATTTGTGACATTAAAAGATAGTTCGGGAATACAGTCCTCTGGCAATGAGTTGGGTCAGGATTTAAAATTAATTATTGATGACACTATTATAAAAAATTATAATTTGAATGCATTCTTTTCCTATAGTGAGAATCAATATCAGTCTGGATCCATTCAATATCCTTTACCAGTTTTAGAGGAAGGTAAACATAGATTAATTGTCAAGGCTTGGGATCTTTTAGGTAATGTGTCCAAAGACACCATATTGATTGAAGTACCTAGCAAAAAAAATAAGAATATTCGAAATTTAAGTATTAGCCCGAATCCTGTGCTGACCAAT
>JAURIP010000264.1 GCA_030832695.1 Sediminibacterium sp.
CCCACCGCAACAAAAGATGCAAAATCACTACCCCCGCCACCCGGCATACCGGGAAAAGTAGTTTTAATAGAATCTTTGATATTACTAGGTGCTGCTGCTAGCCATCTGGTAAGAAATTCACCGGCATATTGATAGCCTTGCCCAGAAATATTTACTATTCTTCCTGTCCCATTATCTTGATTGAATAATGCTTGAAGTTTACTTACAATTTCAGGATGATCTTCTACAAAGGCTCTTGAACCATTCAAGCCTTGTTCTTCACTTCCCCAATGTCCTACTAAAATAGTGCGCTTAGGATTTGGATACACTAATTTTAAAATCCGCATGGCTTCCATCATCGTAAGTGTACCTGTTCCATTATCAGTAGCACCCTGACCAGCATCCCAAGAATCAAAATGCGCAGATAACATTACATATTCGTCGGGCTTTTCTGTTCCTTTTATTTCTGCAATGGTATTAAATGAAGGAACCATTCCTAAATCTTTTGAGCCTGTTTCAATACTAATAATTGGATTATCACCAGACTCCACTAAGCGGTACAAGGTTCCGTAGTCTTCCAAGGCAATATCAACAGTTGGAATTTTTGAAGTGTAGGCACTAAATATTTTATCCACTCCAAAACCACTTGACCAATTATTGGTTAAGACCCCTACCGCTCCTGCTTTTTCTAAAATAATAGGAAGCATTCTTGAAGAGTACCCTGTTTTACTTAAGCGTTTCCGCCAAGCATCGCTTTGTTCGTTGCGTTCTTTTTTTAATTTTTCAAAAGATGCCGAGGTAGCAAATTGTTGCCAGTTATCGTCAGGTCTTCCTGTGGGTTGATTCATTGATATCATTACAAATTTTCCTTTGACATTTGGAAGCCAGTTTTGAAAAGCAAGAGAATCTTGCACCTCTGGAATAATAATTATTTCAGCTTTCACAGCCTTTCCTTTGGTAGAAGGGCTCCAAGACAATTGAGTACCTTCTAAACTTTTTACTCTTGGAGAAAGCATGTCTATATGAGTAATACCACGCTCCCAACCTTTCCACTCACCCCACTGTTCGTTACGGGCGTTAATACCCCATCCTGTATATTTATTCACTGCCCAATCGTTGGCTTTTTGCATTTGTGGCGTACCCACTAATCTTGGCCCTATTTTATCAAATAATTCATGTGCCAAATTTTGTAGTTGTGAATGATTGTTTTCTTCTTGAACTATTTTTTCCACCACTGTTTGCGCAGATAAAATATTTGCTGAAAAAATAAGTACAATGATAAGTAGCTTTAATATACTTCCTGTATAATGAAAGCCGAGTATTTGATGATTTTTCATATACTTGAATGTAAGCAAAATTCCTCACGCAAAAACAACAAAGGACCCACGATTTAACGTAAGTCCTTGATTTTCATGTAGCGAGACCGGGATTTGAACCCGGGACCTCAGGGTTATGAAGATTTTTTAAGAAAATGAAGACGTTGTTTTGTAGTTAGTTATGTTTTAGCAAAACCTAAATCAACCGATTTGACCCGAATTAAGGGGGTGTTTTCCTCACTAGAGTTTATTGATTAAAAAGTAATTAAAGGCAATGTTATACCTTTAGTCGACCCCGAAGAATTTATAAAAAAAATTATGAGAAATAAAAGATACGTTTTAACCTGCATGATTATTTTGTTTTCAGTAGTATTCTATTTTACTTTAGAAGCACAACAAAAAAATGTCACTCATCGAACTAAATTTTCTGGTAAATGGGAAACCAAAGAGCCAATAAGTATAGGCGGAAATATTTTTTGCTCATATTTTGAGGGTGATCGTATGAATTCAAAAACAATGAAAATAGCAGAGGATGCAGATTTTCTAACTATAGAAAATCCAAACTCGGATGCAAGCGCAACGTCAGCTATAAGCCAGGAGAAGCTGATCATCAACGGTAAAGAAAGCCAAATTAATCATGGCCAGGGAAACAGAAAGAAGTTTACTTTAACATTATCTGCTGATCGAGAAACTATGACAATTAAATCAATTGTATACTTTATGAATGGTACTCCTTACAATCCAAATGTTAAGGAACAAGCATATACTAACGTTACAGAGGTTTGGAGGTTGAGTAATGATGGTAAGTCTATTACTATTCAATCCATTGCAAAATCAAATATATGGGATGGCGAGCGTTCCTGGAAGACCGTATTTGATAAAACCAATTAGTAATAAAAATCATCAAAATGATTAAATATTTCAAGAATAATCGAGCTCTATGTTTAGCTATAGTTTTTACCATAGTTTTTTTCTTATACATAACATTCATTTTAGCTCCTTTTAGTAGCTGCTTCAAACTAGATGCTGGAGTAAATTCATTAGGTCTTTCTTTTTCTTACTCTTCAGAAATAGTTCAAAAATTCTTTGAATCAAGGACTCAGGAGCAACTTCTATGTTATAGTAAATTTCTTCAAATTTGGGACGCAATTTTTGCATTTCTTTATACTTTGATGTACGCATCTTGGATTATGTACTTTTTTAATAACAGGCGTTTATTATTGATTATTCCTATTTTATGTATGATTGCCGATTGGTCAGAGAACTACTTTGAATTAGTTATGCTAAAAACCTATTTAAAATCAGGTCCAATATCAGAAACATTAGTTTCGATAGGATCTGGAATCAACTCTTTTAAATTGATATTATCAAGTCTTACTTATCTGATAATCCTCATAGGAATAATAATTAAATTAAAAACAGTTCTAACAAAACCTAAACTTCATTAAAACAACAAAGGACCCACGATTTAACGGGATTGTCAGCTTCGTTTCAATACGCTGTCATACCCAACAGTTCGCCTTAGCCAAAGCCTTTCAAACACAAATCTATGATTTGCGTTTGTCTTTTTTAACACTCATCCACTCAATCAAGCGAGCTTGTTTCGCGGCTTCGCATTAAAAAAGCCTATCACGATTGTGACAGGTTTTTAGCCAGCATTGAACTACATTCTAACCAAATGTGGAGGGATTTGAGGAAATTCTACAGTCTTGTAAGTGTATTTGAGAAATTCCATAAAATCAAAAAAGGAGGCCGTTA
>JAURIP010000145.1 GCA_030832695.1 Sediminibacterium sp.
ATGGCTCTGGCAGTTGTAAAATCAAAGGCAGAAACTTTTAAGGCAATAGATGGTTTTTTCACATTCGCATCTTTTTGCGCAGCAACATTACCCGCAAAAGTTAAGATGACTAGAGAAAACAGTATTTTTTTCATAGTATTAAATAGTTAATATTTCCACAAATTTAGTTCTAAAAGATGAAATATTGAAATATTTTATAGGTTAACAAATTACTATGATTTTGGCGTAGATTTCGAATAACCTATAGCCTCAATGGCCACTTTTACGATTCCTTTTCCATTGGTAATCAATTTATTAGACGCAGCTTGACTTAAGTCTATGATTCTCCCTTTTTGTAGCATTTTAGGATGCATGCGATCATTTATCCTTACCATTATATTGGCTCCTGTACGTAAATTTGTAACGCGTACAATAGTATTTAACTTGAATAAATTACAGGCTGCGGTCAACTTTTTATTACTAAATACTTCCCCGGTGGAGGTCAAAGTCCCATTAAAGCCTTTACCATAAAAACTTGCAATTCCTGTAATCCGATTGAGTTCAATTTGAATACGAGAAGTGTCAATCCATTTTTTATAGCGTTTTATATTGACACTATCCAAATAGTTGGCGTTGGTTAAAGTATTGGGATAAATTTGTTGTGCACCTAGATCGGCGGGAGATTGCAACATCAAAAAGATGCAACCCACTGCGATTTTTATAAAATTAAATGACTGCATTGCTAATTACAATGTGATCACTTCCACCACCGAATCTATATTAAGAGATCCATAAATATGCGGAAATAATTCATTCATATCGTGGGCTAGTTCAAATAAAACGGGTCTTTGTACTTTGGCTTTTTCTATTTTAAGTTTTACCAATCCAGATTGGCCTTTGTAAAACCGATCTAATACCCCTGTGACTTGACGCTCAATGGAACAATGAATAAATCCATCCTTTTCATATCCCAATGGCAAATATTCTTTTTCCAATAAGGCTTGTTCCCACTCCTTTTGTGTGGTTACATGGTATATAAATTCGCTTTCCATAATTTTAATTTTTAATGATTCTTGGAATTTTTTGATCTATCATCATTAAATCTGCAAGTACCATAGCAGTAACGGCTTCCAAGACAACCGGTACCCTAAGTGCTATACATAAATCGTGTCTTCCTTTTACAGAAAAATTTTCTTGCTCATTGGTTTCCCAATTCAATGTAATTTGTTCTTTGGGTGTGGAAGAAGTAGGTTTTACAGCAATCCTAAAAACCAAATCATTGCCATTCGTGTATCCTCCTACAACCCCACCTGCATTATTTGTTTTCGTTTTTCCAGTAGCATCTATGATCGCATCATTGTGTTCAATCCCAAACATGTTTGCAGCTGCGAAGCCGGTACCAAATTCAATTCCTCTGATGGCAGGTATCGCAAATACCGCATGGCTTATTAAAGATTCTACTGAATTAAAAAAATGCTCCCCTAATCCAATGGGTAAGCCTGTCACAACACATTCCACAATTCCACCAACACTATCTTTGTTATTAATCGCATTTTGTAAGCCTTTATCTAAATCAGTTTCGCCACCGATACTTTTGATGGTCGCTTTTACTTCCATCCCATTTAATATTTTTTTAGCGACCACCCCTGCACCCACTAAAGCTGCAGTAAGTCTGCCACTAAAATGACCGCCACCTCTATAATCTTCAAAACCACCAAACTTATGATGTGCTGTAAAATCAGCATGGCCTGGTCTTGGAACTGCTCTTTGCTTTTCATAATCACCACTACGTGTATTGTTATTTTCAAACAACATCATGAGTGGCGCACCAGTAGTCATGTCATTAAAAAGTCCAGTTTTAAAAATAGGTATGTCATCCTCCTGCCTTGGTGTAGTTCCTTTTTGCTTGCCCCCTTTACGGCGCTCCATATCTTCTGTAAAATCAGCCGCTATTAATGGCAATCCTGCAGGACATCCATCAATAGTTACACCTACACATGCCCCATGTGATTCTCCAAATATCTGTACACTAAATAAGGTTCCAAATTTGTTCATGTTACAAAGTTCAATATTACAAGATAAGAAATTTATTCAATATCCACTTTTGCGCCCAATTGCTGTAAATCCATAAAGAAATCAGTATAGGATTTATTGATGGCCTCCGCTTCGGTAATTTCAACAGGTCCATTAGCCCCTAAGGCCGCAACTGCAGTTGCCATCGCGATACGATGATCATGTTGCGAAAATACAATAGCTGATTTAATTTCATTTCCGCCATGTATTTGCATGACATCACCCGCTAAAATAATATTTACACCCATGTTTGCAAATTCCGCTTGCAAAGTGAGTCCGCGATCACTTTCTTTATGCGCTAAGCGATTTACGCCTTTTATTTCACTAACGCCATTACAATAACATGCTAATGCAACCAAGGGTGGAAATAAATCAGGACAATCTGTTGCATCAAAATGAAATGCATTCAATTTTTCTTGCGCCTCATTTTCCATATTTTTATTAGGTCCTAAAATGATGCCATCCACTTCAATCCTGATACTTGCGTTGGCGCTTATTAAAGCACTAATAATTTTTTTATCCGCCTGTGTTGAATCAAGTTGTAAGCCTTTCACTTTAATCGGACCCGCTATCGCACCAGCCACTAATAAAAAAGCAGCACCACTCCAATCACCTTCAACGGTATATTCAATCAATGGTTTTAACGGTGAATGATCATAAAATTTAAAACTTTCGTAGTTAGTATGTTTTACATTCCAACCAAATTCATTTAATACCGCTAAGGTTAAATCGATATAAGGTTTGCTTTTTAAATCCAACACCTTAATTTCTGTATCATATACTTCAGTAGCCGCATACGCCATTAATAAACCGGTTAAAAATTGTGAACTCAAGGAGCCATCCACTGTTATGTTTGCTGGTTGTAAAGGCCCTTTTATTTCAATAGGTAAAAATCCTTTTTGCGATTTTATTGCAACACCTAAGGAAGGAAATATTTCATCAAAAAAATGCATTGGTCTTTTAACCAAACTTCCCTTCCCTTCAATACTGATGGTTTGGTTACTCAATGCCGCTATAGGGGTAAACATCCGAATGCCTAAGCCACTTTCACCACAATTCATTTCGGGCCCCACTGGGTTCACCCCATTTGAAGTCACAGTGACATTTGCATTATTTATTTCATTATTCCCCTCTTTATTTATTGCAACAACAGCGCCTAGTTTTTGAATGACATCCATTGCAGCCAAATCATCATTTGAATGGCCAGGATTATGTATAATTGTTTTACCCTTATGCAACAAAGCAGCAGCACATGCTCTTTGCATACTACTTTTGCTTGCTGGTGCTATTTGCTCACCTAATAATTTTGATGGATATACTATAACACGCATCTTAAGAATACAACTTTATTAATTTTTCTAATGATTTCATAGGAATCGTTTCATACACCGCATTTCCTAATTTATTCAATAACACATACTGCATGCCTTTGCTTGCCTTTTTCTTATCCTTTTGCATTAGGTCCATCGCATGTGTAATATCAAAATGCATACTGATAGGCAATCCATACTTTTTTAAAGTTTCGATTAAAATACCTGTGTCCGTAAAACCTTGCAATACTTGAGATATTTTTGCAGCATACACCATTCCAATACTAATTGCATGCCCATGTAATAATGCATGTTCATTTTCAATGGCGTGTCCAATAGTGTGTCCAAAATTGAGCAATTTACGGTCGCCTTTTTCAAACTCATCCTTTTGCACCACGGTCATTTTAATTTTTACATTTTTTTCTACCAAGGCAATTAATTCTTTTTTATTTTTTTGGTAAAAAGACAAGTCATGAATCGCCAATTGCTTCATCATCTTTGCATCCTTGATGGCTGCATGTTTAATAATTTCAGCAAACCCATTTTCCCATTGATGATGAGGTAATGTTTTCAAAAAATCAAAATCGTATAATAAAAAGGAAGGTTGCTTTATGAGTCCAACCATATTTTTATACAAGCCAACATCGATACCATTTTTGCCGCCAATACTGGCATCCACCATGGCCAAGATAGTAGTAGGTACAAAACCAAATGATACCCCACGCATATATATACTTGCAGCATAGCCGACCATATCGGTCACCACACCACCACCCACACCTATTAGCACCGCTTCACGCGTTGCACCTAAGTTAAGTAGGGCTTCAATAATAAAATTGACAGTGGCTTGCTGTTTGTGTTCCTCCCCTGCTGGAATGATAATCGTTTTTTTACCCTTGAATTTATTTTGATGCAAAGCATACACATTTTCATCAGTGATGTAAAATGCATTTGCTTTGTTGACCAATTTTTCAACAGCTTGAAACCTGCCATCTAATATAAATGACACTGTACTTGTAGTTAATTTAACTTTCCAGTTTTTCATGTATTTGATTAAGGATTACTAATTTAAATAAAGCCATTGTACCATGAATCATTAAAAGTACATGCCTTTATAGGGTTCCAAAGTTATTTATTCATTACTTTATTTTGGTGCTGAATACTTTCCATGTGAACGGCATCCATATACTTGGTAATAAAATCCTCGCTTAAGCCAATTTTATTTCCTTTACCTACCGCACGCTCTAAAATTTCATTCCAACGATTGGTTTGCAAAATAGTAATATCATTGTTCTTTTTATATTCTCCAATTTTTTCAGCCACTTTCATACGGGTTTATAAAACTTGCAACAACTCATCATCCAATTGGTTAATTTGTTGACGTAATTTTTCAAGTGCTGCATGATATTCAGCAGAA
>JAURIP010000363.1 GCA_030832695.1 Sediminibacterium sp.
AACCGGGGCTTTAATATTAGCGAAACTTTAATTTAAAAAACTGTACGAATATTTAACATGCAAACATTAACAAACAAAGCACTAGCCGTTCAAAGACAACCCATGACTTTTTGGGAGCGCTTGTACTTGATTAATATTATAAAGGGCATGATGATTACATTTAGTCATATGTTCAAAAAACAACCCACCATCAGATACCCTGAACAAAAAAGGGAATTTAGTCCGGTGTTTAGAGGCTTACATGTTTTAAATAGAGACGAGGAAGGGCGTGAAAGATGTACTGCTTGTGGTTTATGTGCAGTGGCTTGTCCAGCGGAAGCCATCACTATGGAAGCGGCAGAAAGAATGGCCGGGGAAGAAAATATATATAGGGAAGAAAAATATGCTGCTAAATACGAGATCAATATGTTGCGTTGTATTTTTTGTGGACTATGCGAAGAAGCTTGCCCTAAGGACGCTATTTATTTAAGTGAAACATTTGCACCAGCGAATTACACACGCAAAGGTTTTATCTATGACAAAAATGATTTATTAATTCCAAATCCATTGACCAACGCAACCGATTATGCGAAGGCGAAAGGAGCACAAGCATAAATAATTATGAGCATCATTCAAATTTTATTTTTTGCATTATCCGCTTTTGCGATAGGAAGCGCTATTATGGTGCTGGTCAGTAAAAATCCAATCCACAGTGTACTTTGGTTAATATTGGTATTTTTTGCGATTTCAGGTCATTACATATTATTAAATGCACAATTTTTAGCTATTGTAAACATCATCGTATATGCGGGCGCTATCATGGTTTTGTTTTTGTTTGTAATCATGCTGATCAATGTGAAAAAGGATAGTGAACCGCAAAAACAATTTTTAGTAAAATTACTGGGGGTGCTTGCCGGTGGTAGTTTCTTAACCTTATTGGTGGCATTAGTAAAACAAACTGCACAAATACAAGGAAGGAATTTGTTAATGAAGGATGGCGTTATTGGACTCATTCATCCTTTAGGAAAAGCGTTATTCACCGACTACGTTGTTCCATTTGAAATAAGCAGTATTTTGTTTTTAAGTGCAATGGTGGGAGCAGTAATTATTGGAAAAAAATAAATTTATTCGGTATGCCTATACAATATTATATCTATTTATGTTTAGCGCTTTTTAGCATTGGTGTTACAGGCGTATTAACACGTCGTAATGCAATAGTGGTTTTTATGTGCATTGAGCTTATGTTGAATGCAGTAAACCTATTATTGGTTGCCTTCTCTAAAATGTTTCATGGTTATGCGTTGGTTCAGAATGCAGCATCAACGACAGGAATAGATGCGCAAATATTTGTATTTTTTATTATGGTGGTAGCAGCTGCTGAAGTAAGTGTGGGATTGGCAATTATTGTAATGATGTATCGCAATACACATTCAGTAGATATCAATTTTTTAAATAGATTAAAAAATTAATGCAATGGGAATAATGAAAGTGTTGGTAGGGTTGATCATATTATGGCCACTTGCTGGATTTTTATTCAATGGGTTGGGACGCAACTATTGGAGTAAAAAGGTAATTGCATATAAAGCAACAGGCTATATTGTAGCCTCATTTATCGCAAGTATTTTTGCTTTTATACATGTACAAGAGCATGGTGCCACCAGTATTCATTATTTTGATTTTATCAATACAGCAACCATTAAAATCCCATTTGATTTTAAAGTAGATGCATTATCATCCCTGTTTTTATTAGTCATTACGGGTGTGGGGTCCTTGATTCATTTATATTCGACTGCTTACATGAAGGAGGAGTCTTCATCGCATTATGCAAGGTATTTTGCTTATTTGAATTTATTTATCTTTTCGATGTTGTTATTGGTTCTAGGAGATAACTACGTAATTATGTTTATAGGATGGGAAGGCGTTGGTTTATGTTCCTATTTGTTAATTGGTTATTGGTTTACCAATGGCGATTTTAATTATGCGGCTAAGAAAGCGTTTATTATGAATCGTATTGGAGATCTGGGTTTTTTATTAGCAATATTTTGGATCATTTTCAAGTTGGGTTCAGTAAGCTATAGCGAAGTGCTCACTGCAGAAAGTTTGGCTAAATTAAGCAGTGCAGATATCACAGGAATTACTTTATTACTATTTGTAGGTGCCATGGGAAAGAGTGCACAGATACCTTTATTTACTTGGCTTCCTGATGCAATGGCAGGTCCA
>JAURIP010000089.1 GCA_030832695.1 Sediminibacterium sp.
AATGGCACATGATTTGTCAAGTTTAGATACCACTCAAAAAGCAATGATTGTAAAAAATGCAGGCTCCTTTGCAAACTACTACCCTGCTGTTTGGTACCAGAATTTTGAAGGGGGAAATATTTGGGTTACAGCCTTAGGCCATGCAAAAGAAAATTACCAAGAACCCGTTTATATTAATCATTTATTACAGGGAATAAAATATATTGCAAATCAATATAACGGATTAAATTATAAAAATGCAATTGCGGTTACAAGAGATGGCCAATTAAAAAAATAAAGAACAAATTAAGAAAATAAAAGAACTCATTAAAATAATAAAAAATGAACAGACGTAATTTTGTTAAAAACAGTTTAAAGGCTAGCGCTGCAACGACTATGGCCGTGACAGGCTTCCCTACGATTGTACCTGCTTCCGTCATCGGCAAAAACGCACCTAGTAATAAAATTAATATTGGCGCTATTGGTGTGGGTCGTATTTCACGTGACCACGACATGAAGGAAACCTTACCATTTGACCAAGCGCGTATCATGGCAGTGTGTGATGTGGATAGTAAAAGATTGGCCGAAGGTAAAAAGTATGTCAATGATTATTACGCTGCAAAAACTGGCAAACCTTATGACGGCGTAACCATGTATGATGATCACCGTGCCCTTTTACAAAATAAAGATATCGATGCTGTATTAATAAGTACCCCGGATCATTCACATGCTTATTTAGGTATTCATGCAGTGGAAGCAGGAAAAGATGTGTATTTACAAAAACCCGCTTCCTTAACGATTACTGAAGGACGTGCATTAAGTAATGCAGTGCACCGTACTGGTCGCATTTTGCAAATTGGAAGTCAGCAAAGATCTTCCACACAATTTCGTTATGCTGCTGAATTGGTTCGCAATGGACGTATTGGTGATTTAAAAACTGTATACGTTGGTTTACCCGGTGATCCAGGCGGAGAGGAGGAAGCAGAAATGCCGATTCCAAAAAACTTAAACTATGACGCTTGGTTAGGATCCACTCCGAATGTTTACTACACAGAGAAAAGAGTACACCCTCAAAATGATTATAGCCGACCAGGTTGGTTGCGTATGGAACAATTTGGCGCTGGTATGATCACCGGTTGGGGTGCACACCATGTTGATATCGCACATTGGGGAATGGATACTGAATATACTGGCCCTATTGAAATTTCAGGTCGCGCTGATTTTCCAAAATCAGGATTATGGAATGTCCATGGATTATTTCAAACTGAAGGCGTTTACGCGAATGGTGTTAAAATGATTGTCAGCAATGAGCTTCCGAATGGCGTAAAATTTGAAGGCACCGAAGGATGGATCTTTGTTACCCGTGGCGATTATCGCGCAAGTGCAAGTGATCCAATCCCAACAGGTAAAAATAAAGTATTACCATTAACTGCAAGTAATAACAAAATCATTACTTCAGTGATTGGCGAAAATGAAATTAATTTATATAAAAGTGCGGACCAACATGGCAACTGGCTGGAGAGTATTGTAAGTAGAAAGCAGCCTATTTCTCCTGTTGAAATTGGGCATCGCTCCTGTTCAACCTGTTTGTTACATCACGTTGCAATGAAATTAAAACGTAAAATTTATTGGGATCCAATGAATGAGCGTTTCATCAATGATGACGAAGCCAATGCAATGTTAAACCGACCCCACCGCTTCCCATATGAAGTAAAAGGATTGGATTAAACTGCAACAAAAAAATATATAATAAATTATTTGAAAATACTATCTAAAATTAAATATGAGTAACGCAAATTCAGATCGTCGAAAATTTATCAAAACTACTTCTGCCTTGTCAGGTATGCTTTTATTTTCAGGCATGTCAAATAAAATAAAAGCAGAAACAATTGCTCCTGCTGCACCCACTAAAGTGTATCCCAATCGTATTAAGTTTGGCGTCATCAATATCAACCATCCACATATTTATGGCATGACCGAAGCGATTAAAAGAGGTGGCGGTGAACTTGTTGCGTTGTATGCAAAAGAACCCAATTTAGTAGCTGATTATTTAAAATCATTTCCCGAAGCGAAATTAGCAAAGGATGAAAAAGAAATTTTAGAAGACCCCAATATTCAACTGATATTAAGCTCCGGTATTCCTGACGAACGCGCACCACTAGGTATTCGTGCAATGCAACATGGCAAGGATTACTTAACGGATAAGCCTGGCATCATCACTTTAGAGCAACTTGCCGCGGTTAGGAAGGTACAAAAGGAAACCAAAAGAATTTTTTCAATCATGTATAGTGAAAGATTGGAAAATAAGGGCACCGAAATGGCAAGCCAATTGGTAAAAGCTGGTGCAATTGGTAATGTAATTCAAACAATAAATTTAGCGCCGCACCGTATTAACAATAGTATTGGAAAAACAGGATTAGCCGTTAGACCTGATTGGTTTTTCGATAAAAAAAGATACGGTGGCATTTTAACTGACATTGGCTCGCATCAATTTGATCAATATTTACACTTCACACAATCAACAGAGGCGCAGGTATTGATGTCACAAGTAGGCAATGTTCACTATCCGCAATATCCAAATTTTGAGGATTTTGGAGATGTCATGTTACAAGGCAATGGTGGTGCAGGCTATATTAGAGTGGACTGGTTCACGCCAGATGGTTTAAGTAGTTGGGGCGATGGTCGATTAACCATTTTAGGAACTGATGGTTATATTGAGGTTCGTAAAAATATCGATGTATCCTCAGGACATAAAGGGGGCAATCATTTATACATGACGGATAAAAAAGAAATGAGATATATTGATTGTAATAATGTTGAATTACCATTTGGTCCACTATTTGTTGATGACGTTATCAATAGAACTGAAACAGCTATGTCTCAAGCGCATTGTTTGCTTGCAACAGAATTGGCATTAAAAGCACAAAAAATGGCGAAGCCATTGATCTTGAAAAAATAACTACGTTAGCTTAAGAAAACAGCTTTCCGTATTACGCAAAAAATAGCCATCCTTGAAATCAGGGGTGGCTATTTTATTATTAAAACTCGTACCGTTTATTTAATCGTTGCAATGGGCACTGGATCCATATCCGTAAACTCCTTGTTCTCCCCTGCCATACCCCAAATAAAACCATAGCTAGCAGTTCCTACGCCAAAGTGCATACTCCAAGGAGCTGACAACACTGCTTCATTGTTTCCAATAACAAGATGTCTTGTTTCCTGTGGCTCACCCATAAAATGCATTACGCGATGTGCTTCATTCATATCAAAATAAAAATAAGCTTCCATTCTTCTGGTGTGGGTATGTGGTGGCACCGAATTCCAAACACATCCTTCCTCTAAAATGGTTAAGCCCATTACTAATTGACAACTTTGAATGCCATCGTTATGAATGTATTTGTAAATAGTTCTTTTATTAGAAGTAGCCAATTCACCCAATTTCACAGGAGCCGCATCCGCTTTGGTCATTTTTTGATTTGGATAAGTATGATGAGCTGGTGTAGATAACAAATAGAATAATGCAGGATTAGATGCATCATTACTCGCAAAGGATACCTTTTCAGTACCTTTTCCTAGATAAACACATTCTAATTTTTCAATTACATAGTCAACGCCATCTGCAGTAACCGTTCCTTTACCGCCTACGTTAATAATGCCTAATTCCCGACGCTCTAAAAAATAATTTGCTTTTAATTCTCCTTCATTGGTAAGTTCAATTTTATTTTTACCAGGCACTACACCACCAACAATCATTCGATCATAATGAGAATACACCAAATTAATTTGATCCTGTTTCATTAATTCAGTAATTAAAAAATTAGCGCGTAGTTCAGTAGTACTCATTTTACTTGTTTCTACTGGGCTATTTTGAAATCTTATTTGCATATGTATATTTTTTATTTTTTTGACTCTTTATTTATTTTACTCCTTATCTCCCCATCCAACCGCCATCCACTGTGATGATTGATCCATTAATATAATCAGCTGCCGAGGAACATAAAAAAACATAAGCCCCTGCCAAATCAGCTGATTTGCCCCAACGCCCTGCAGGTATTCTAGCTAATATCGACTTGCTCCTTTCTGGATCGGCGCGTAAAGCTTCTGTATTATCGGTTTCTATATAACCAGGCGCAACACCATTCACGTTTACCCCATGTGCCGCCCATTCGTTTGCAAATGCCTTTAATAAGGATGTAATTGCCCCTTTACTTGCTGCATAGCCGGGCACATTGATTCCTCCCTGAAAACTTAACAAGGAACAAGTGAAAACTATTTTACCAGACTTGTCTGCCACCATTCTTTTTCCTATTTCTCTGGTAAGTACAAATTGTGCATTTAAATTAATCTCCATAATCGTGTCCCAATACTCATCTGAATGTTCGGCGGCAGGTGAACGCATAATACTTCCAGCATTGTTAATTAAAATATCAATGCGCGGATGATCTAGTTTTACTTTTTCTATAAAGGCATGTAAAGCAGTGCGATTCGAAAAATCTACCGCATAGGGATAAAATTTTCGACCAGTTGCTGCCACTGCCTTCTCTACTTCACTGCCTTGCTTAGGCATGCTATTCGAAACACCAATAATATCAGCTCCCGCATTAGCTAAGTCAATGGCAATTGCCATACCTATACCACGGCTGCAACCTGTGACTAATGCTAATTTATTATCTAATCTAAAATTGCTCATCTGTAATTATATATATTAATTAAAAAAGTTGAAGTAATAAGTCATTATAATTAGGGCCTGCAAAATTTTGTATTAAAACCTTACAACTCGTACAATTATACTTTTCAGAAGCATGTAAAAGTAAATCAAACCCTTCTTCAACATAATAAGGATTTATTTCAGGACCCGTCCATACTTTTTCCTTTTTTACATATGGCAATAAGGCCGCATATGATTTTTTTAAAGAATGTTGATTTGCAGTTTCTTTCTCCCAAAAATTCACACCCACTTTTTCCGCAAGCTGCGCAATTGAACTAAATGCCACTAAATTAAATACAGAATAATGTAATGAGTTTGTTCTGGCAATTTCCAATGGAAATAAATGATCGCTATTTGACTGCTCATCCAAACGTTGTAAACTTCGATTGATAATTTTTTTAGCTAAATCGTTACTGTCTAAATATAAAGCAATACCCAAACATTGAAAATCATACCATACCCCATGATTATTGTCTGCTTTCAATTCTTCTAATCCATTTTCACTCGTTTGTAACCAATGTAAAAATTGATTGAACCATTTTTTTGTGGCATTATTTTTTTGATCATCCCAACTTGAAGAATTTTTAATTAACTGGACACCCTCAAGCGCATATACAAAATGTCTGGTATCAATGATTCCAATACCCCTTCCGCTATTGACACCCTTAATATATTGTGCAAAATTTAAATTAGGGTTCATCACTGTTGCTGTATCCAAAAACCAAACAGTCATTAATTGATTTATTTTTTGGGCATATTGTTCATTATCACTTAAATAATAGGCCAACCCCAATAAATAAATATTACCACATAGTTTGGGCATACTTTGCTTATCGGGATAATTTTTAACTTCAGGATTTATTTGACCGTCCTTTCTAATATAAGGCAAACCATTGGGCATATTTGGATTAGGCCACCAATAAGGTGCTAAGCTAACATAATCATGCTTGTTCCCGCTAGGTGGTATATCCACCTTGTCCATCACCGACACCGGCTTGTAGGCTAAAATTTTATTGGCATTCGCAATTAATTTTTTGTAGGCTGCCATTACTGACTTATCGCCACTTTGCACCTTTGTTTTTGTTATTGCTAATTGCTTTAAATCAAATTGAATGGTTTCACCACTACCTGCATTTTGCGCCTTTAACATCGAAATAAAAAAAACACCCAACCCCAATAAAAAAAATTGCTTCATATTTTAGTTATAAATATTTATAAAATTAATGGAATTACTCTTTATCCATTACGCATCTAAAACCCAAATGTTCCATTCCTGAATCAGGGGAACTTTTCATACGCGCAGATACTCGGTAACCACTACAATAGGAGTCGTTGCATAAAAACGAGCCACCCCTCATCACACGCTTGGTGATTAATGGCTCATCAGGATCATAACTTTTAGTGGGTCCTTTAGGATTGATGGCAAGTTTTGTTTTGCTTAGTTGTGTATAGTAATCATTGTTATATAAATCAGCACACCATTCCCAAACATTGCCAGCCACATCATACAATCCATAACCATTCGGTGCGAAAGATTTTACAGGCGCAGCGCCCATAAACCCATCTTTATTTAAATTCAAATAAGGAAAATTACCCTGCCAAAAATTACATTTACTCACTCCTGTCTCCTCAAAAGTTTTACCCCAACTGTAGGTATTGTTGACTAATCCGCCACGCGCAGCATATTCCCATTCCGCTTCTGTTGGTAATCTTTTACCCGCCCATTTACTATAAGCCACAGCGTCATCCCAACTTACATGTGTCACTGGAAAATTATCTTTTCCAATGATATCACTATTTGGCCCATTGGGATGCTTCCAATTCGCACCCCTGGTCCATGACCACCATTGACTGTAATCATTTAAATTGACTTCCGATTTTGTAGGTACAAATATTAAGGAAGCAGCCTTTAACACCGAATCCGGGGGCTTCGGCGTATTAGGAGGCACTTGCGATTTGATCTCCTCCCAATTAATATCTTTTTCAGCTGTGGTGATATATCCAGTTGCTTTTACAAATTCACTAAACTGC
>JAURIP010000012.1 GCA_030832695.1 Sediminibacterium sp.
TACTATTGAAGACGATCAAAATAGAAGAGATTTTACAATCAATGCTTTGGCTATTGATATCAGTGATGCGAATTTTGGCAACTTAGTGGATCCATTTGAGGGCATGTTACATATTGCCCAAAAAATTATTAAAACGCCTTTAGCACCAGAACAAACTTTTGATGATGATCCGCTTCGCATGATGCGTGCGATTCGATTTGCAACGCAACTTAATTTTACGATTACGGAGGAAACATTTGCCGCAATCAAAAAAATGGCAGATCGTATCACAATAGTATCTCAAGAAAGAATTACGGATGAGTTACAAAAGATAATGAATACACCAGTACCATCCAAGGGTTGGTACTTATTAAGAGAGGCGGGTTTATTAGCCTATATTTTTCCGCAATTTTTACAATTGGAAGGTGCTGAAACATTGGATGGTATTGGCCATAAAGATAATTTTTCGCATACCCTACAAGTATTGGATAATGTAGCGGCCAATTCGAATGACATTTGGTTAAGATGGTCAGCGGTATTGCATGACATTGCAAAACCAAGAACTAAAAAATTCGAGAAAGGATTTGGATGGACTTTTCATGGCCATGAAGTAGTGGGCGCGCGCATGGTACCCAAAATTTTCACGCAATTAAAATTGCCATTAAACGAACACATGAAAATGGTTCAAAAATTAGTGGCCTTGCATTTGCGTCCCATATCATTAACAAAAGACAATGTAACGGATAGTGCGATTCGAAGATTGTTATTTGATGCAGGCGATGATATTGATAATTTAATGGTTTTATGTTCGGCTGATATTACCAGTAAGAACCAAGTAAAGGTGCGGCGCTATTTACAGGGGTTTGAATTTGTGAAACAAAGATTGGTTGCTGTGGAGGAAAAAGACAAAGTGCGTAATTGGCAACCACCTATTTCTGGAGAATTAATTATGGAATTATTCAACATTAGCCCCTCTCGTGAAGTGGGGGTCATTAAGGATGCTATAAGGGAAGCCATATTGGATGGCCTTATTACAAATGACTATGATGCAGCCTATGCATTCATGCTTGATCAAGCCGCAAAAATTGGGTTAAAACCTAGTAAATAATTAAATGATTTAGTTGTCTAAAATCATTTAAATCAAGCTAATAAATAGTATTTTAGCAGTTCTAAAAAACGCGATATGGCATTTTTGAAATTTAGGATTTATTGGGAGGAGGATGATGCGATATATCGAGATGTGGTGGTGAAACATACCCAAAATTTTACTGAATTAAATGATATCATTTTAAAAGCTTTTGAGTTTGATCAAAAACACGATGCTACTTTTTTTAGAAGTAATGATATTTGGAAAAGAGGTCGTGAAATTAGTAAAGCGGTGTATGAAAAAGAATATATAGCACCGCCTTTATTAATGGAGGAAACGACCATTGGTTCAGAAATTATTGACACCAATCAGCATTTTATTTTTTTGTATGATTTTGTAAAGTCTTGGACATTTTTAATAGAATTGATTCAAGTGATTAAAAATGCAGATGCCGATATGTCCTTGGAATATCCCATAATATCAAGAATTGAGGGAGTAGGTCCTATGCAATATGGCACAAAGGGTTTGTTGGGTAAAACCTTTGCTGACATTGAAGAAAAGTATGATCTATCTGAAGCGAAGGAAGGCTTTGGCGAGGAAGGAGAAGATGCAGAAGAGGGAGATAATGATAAAGATGATAATGATGATGATTCTACAGAAGATTCAGATAGTAACGCAGAAGGGGGCGAATTTTTTGAGGGGGAAGCATTTTAGCGCATCCATTATTATATATATTTTCTTTTCTAGCTATTGAATAGCATTCAATTTATTTATTTCATTTTCAAATAATATTTTTGTCAAATAATACAGTCTATATCATTGTGGGTCCAACTGCTGTTGGAAAAACTAGTTTTGCCATTGCATTAGCACAACAGTTGAAAACTGAAATAATCTCAGCAGATGCAAGACAATGTTATGCGGAATTAAATATTGGTGTAGCAAGGCCTAGTTTGGAGGAGTTATCAAAAGTCCCGCATCATTTTATTTCAAGTCATTCCATGAATGATACCATCAATGCCCAGGTTTTTGAAAATTATGCTTTAGCAAAAGTGGAGGAGTTATTTAAAACGCATCCTTCAGTGGTCATGGTGGGAGGTACAGGTTTGTATATTAAAGCATTTTGCGAAGGGTTAGATATGATTCCCGAAATTGACCCCGCAATTAGGGAGGATATTATAAAGCAATACGATCAACTAGGTTTGCGGTGGTTGCAAAAGGAAGTTTCCGTTAAGGATCCACTTTATTGGGCAAAGGGGGAGCAACAAAATCCCCAAAGATTAATGCGTGCGTTGGAAGTTATCCTTGGGACCGGTGCCTCTATTGTAAGTTTTCAAATAAAAAATAAAGTTACCCGTCCTTTTAATATTGTTAAAATTGGACTTGAATTACCAAGAGAGCAACTGTATGAGAGAATAAACCAACGAGTTTTAACCATGGTCGAAAATGGGCTGGAGCAAGAGGTGCGTGACTTAGTTCCAAAGTTTCATTTGAACGCCTTGCAAACAGTGGGTTATAGCGAATGGTTGCCATACTTTGAAAGTAGTCTACCCAAGGAAAAAGTCATTGAAAATATCCAACAAAATACCAGACATTATGCGAAAAGACAGATGACCTGGTTTAAAAAAGACCCCGAAATTACCTGGCACCAATCCGATCAAATAAATTCCGCTAAAATCGGGTAGTGGCCGATGGCATAAAATCCCTCTTTTATTAAATTAATATAATATTGGAGAATTATTAATAACGTATTTTTAATTTAAAATAATTGTCGGAACTTACTAATATTCAATCAATCAATCTATCAATCAATCAATCATCAAACATAAAATTATGCAACTAAGAATTTTAATGGCAGTGATCGGTATTTCTTCATTGTCGATGGCAAATGCACAAACAAACGCTATCCAATTTGAAAAATACACTTTGCCCAATGGCTTAAAAGTTATTTTACATGAGGACCATTCTGCACCGGTAGTCGCAGTAACTGCGCTTTATCATGTAGGTTCCAAAAACGAAGACACTGCGCGTACTGGTTTTGCGCATTTCTTTGAACATTTATTGTTTGAAGGATCTGAAAATATTAAGCGTGGTGAGTTTGATAAATATATCACCAATGCGGGGGGTGCATTAAATGCAAATACTTCTCAGGATCGTACTTTTTATTATGAGTTATTACCTTCCAACCAAGTGGATTTGGGTTTGTGGTTAGAAAGTGAGCGTATGATGCATGCCAAAATTGAACAAATTGGTGTGAACACACAACGCGAAGTAGTTAAAGAGGAAAAAAGACAAAGAGTGGACAATCGACCTTATGGTTCCTTTTTAAATGAAATGTTGAAACGTGCATTTAAAGTACATCCTTATCAATGGGCGCCAATAGGAAGTATGGATCATTTAAACGCAGCTAAATTAGACGAGTTCATTAATTTTTATAAAACTTTTTATGTGCCCAACAATTGCGTGTTATCCATCGCAGGTGATTTTAATAAGGCAGATTTGAAAAAGAAAATTGAAGCTTATTTCGGTCCTATTAAAAAAGGAGCAAATACAATTCCAAGACCAACCATTAAGGAGCCAGCATTGGGAGGAGAAGTAAGAGATGTAATACAAGATAATATTCAATTACCAGGTGTGTTTCAGGCTTATAGAGCGCCAAAGCAAGGAGGTGATGAATATTATGCTTTTAATGTGTTGTCTACTATTTTATCAGGTGGAGAATCATCTAGAATGAATAAAACATTAGTAGATAAAAAACAACAAGCCGTAGCTGCGCAAGCAGCACCGTTTTTTAATGAGGACGAGGGATTGTTTATCACTTTAGCCATTGCGAACATGGGTGTGAAAATTGAAGCCTTGGAATTAAGTATGGATAGTATCGTTAATGACTTGAAAACAGATTTAGTAGGAGAAAGAGAGTTTCAAAAAGTAAAGAACCAAATTACCACACAAATAGTTACGAGTAATGGAACAATGGCAGGAATTGCCGAAAGCTTAGCCAATAATGAAGTTTATTTTGGAGATGCTAATTTAATCAATACTGAATTGGATAAATACAATAAGGTAACTAGACAGGATATCTTAAATGTGGCTAAAAAATATTTAAACAAGGACAATCGTGTTGTTCTTTATTATGTACCTAAAGAAAAACCTACTACAAAGTAATTTCGCAATTGATTTGTACAACACAAAAAATAATTTTATGAAAAAACAGATATATATCGCTTTATTAATGTTGCCCATCGTTACAATGGCACAAACAATAGATCGTTCAAAAGCACCTGCGCCAGGGAAAGCGCCATTGATACAAATTGGCAGCCCAGTTAAATTCACTTTAGCGAATGGGATGCAAGTATTTGTAGTTAAAAATACAAAATTGCCAAGAGTGACCGCTTCTCTTGCATTTGATTACGATGGTTTCGCAGAAGGAGAAAAGGCAGGCGTTGCTGAAATGGCAGGGCAGTTATTGAAAAGAGGTACGACCACTAAATCAAAAGCACAATTAGACGAAGCGGTGGAATTTTTAGGAGGAAGCATGTCTACTTCAAGTCAGTCTGCAACGGTTAGTTCACTTAAATCTAATTTTCCTTCATTAATGTCCTTAATGGCGGAGGTAGTACTTAAGCCTGCATTGGCTAATGATGAATTGGAGAAAATTCGTAAGCAAACATTGTCTGGAATAGAATCAAATAAAGATGATGCGGATGCAATTTCAGGAAATGTTGTGAAGAAGTTAGTGTATGGTGCTTCACATCCTTATGGTGAAATGATGACGACTAAAACAGTGAATAGCATCACTATGAATGATGTTAAATCATTTTTAACTACCTATTGGAAACCCAATATGGCTTATTTGGTTTTTGTGGGTGATATTGAACCATCAGTCGCTAAAGCTTTGGCAGAAAAAAGTTTTGGAGCATGGGCGAAGGGTACTGCAACGAAGCAAAATTTTGTAAAACCTTCATTGCCTAATCAAACCTATGTTGCTGTTATTGATCGACCAGCAAGTGTTCAAAGTGTGGTAACTATTGCAACGACTGTTGATTTACTTCCTGGTTCCGCTAATGTAATTGCAGGATCAGTAATGAATAATATATTAGGCGGAGGTTTTTCAGGACGTTTGTTCGCCAATCTAAGGGAAAAGCATGCATTTACTTATGGTGCTTATTCCTCATTGAATCCTAGTCGTCAAGTGGGTATATTTCAAGCATCAGCGTCGGTTCGAAATGAAAAAACGGATAGCTCAGTACAAGAATTATTACGTGAAATTAATATTATCCTAAATGAAAAAGTGGGTGATGCGGAATTAAGTAGAATGAAAAATTATTTATCAGGTGGTTTTGCGCGTTCCTTAGAAAATCCTGCAACGATTGCTGGATTTGCTTTAAAAATTGCACAAAACAATTTACCTGCTGATTATTACCAAAAGTATTTAACCAATTTAGCTGCAGTAGATGCGCAAAAAGTGCAGGATGCAGGTAAAGCTTTATTGAATACATCAAAAATGCATATTGTCATTGTTGGAAATGCAAAACAAATAGCGAAAGGACTTGAAAAATATGGCCCAGTAAAATATTTTGATATTGAAGGAAATGAAATTGCTGCACCCACTGAAATAAAAGCAGATGCCTCTTTAACACCACAAATAGTCATGACGAAAGCCATTGCTGCCATTGGATCTGCAGAAGCCATTGCCAAAGTGACGGACGTAGCATTAAATGGTACTGCAAACATTATGGGGCAATCATTAAATATGTCTCAAAAAATTGTTATCCCAGGAAATTCTGTAACAACCATGTCGATGGGTGGTATGGCTTTAATGAAGCAAGCAGTTGTTGATGGTAAATACTCAGTAAGTCAACAAGGCCAAGAAGCACCTATCACGGATGATGTGAAGGAAGGATTGGATGAGTCGGCAAGCATCGCTCCAGAACAATTGTATTTAACCAAAGGATATGGTTTAAAAGTAGTAGGGGTAGAAAAAGTAAATGGCAAGGATGCTATTGATATTGAAGTAACAACACCCTCTAAAAAAATATCCCACCGCTTTTATGACGCAGCTACTTATTTATTAGTTAAAACTTCTAAATCAGAGGAAGTGCCTGGTCGTGGAACAGTTACGCAGCAACAATTTTACAACGCCTATCAAACAGTAAATGGTATTCAGTTGGCTTCTGAAATGATCATTGATATGGGTGCTATGAAAATTAATGTTAAGTACACTGATATTAAATTGAATCAAGGTTTAAAGACAAGCGATTTAAAGTAGTCGCTTCTAAGCATAAGCTTACTAGGTAGGCTACAAAAAAGATCCGCCCCCCGAAGTACTCGGGGAGCGGATCTTTTTTTATTAATTGTATCTACATTTAATAATACCTATCATTCCTGCCAGCGGCGAAATAATTGAATGTAATTGGTTTAGAATCTTATACCATAACCTATATTAAACATTAAATGGTTGCCTTTGTAATCAGCATAGTAACTGCTTTTCTCAGTTAATCGATAAGGAAAAATGGCATCTTTCACCATGGTGTTCATAATGGTAAAATCAATAAAATGCTTTTCAGTTCTGTAACCAATACCACCGCTTATAATAAACTGAGAAGCTTTTAAGCCCCCATCTTTGTAAGGGGAGCCATAGTAGGCAGTTCCAGCCCTAGCCATCCAATTGCCATTTAATTTTACTTCTGAACCAATTCTTATATTGATATTATTTTTATAGGTATTTTTAATTACATAGTTAAGATCATTGTAATAACTGACTACGTCTTGGTTATTGTCATTGGAATAAAAACGCGTTCCTGCATATTTTACCCATTCTAGATCTGCACTAATAAAACCCAATGGTTGGGTAGGTTTGCTTGGGTTCGCAAAAAAGTAACTTGAACTAACAATCGCCTTTGCAGGGGTTGTCATGGCGTAGTCGTAACTTGCTGGATAAAAATTATTTTTATAATTATTCATTAAATCAGTGGAACTTAATCCGTTGGGTAAAGCATTGCTATATATTTCGGCATTTATTGCATCCCTGAAGCTGATTAATTGTGGGGTGTGATACGTAAAACCAAAGCGTAAAAACGGTTGCGCTTTATAAATCAAACCAAACTTAGCACCTAAGCCAAAACCTTTGGAACTGCTTTCTTCGTAAAAATCAAAATACCCAGTTTCGCCAAAATAATTGGTCTTACTAAAGTTGATCATGGGCATAGTTAAACTAGCTCCTAAGTATAATTTATCTTCAATATTTCCACCCCAGCCAAACGCAAGTTCATTGTATCCGCCTTTGGTAACGACATCGTTTTTTTGATTCAAATTTCCTATGGGGATGGTGGTTCTGTAATCGGTAATATTACCATTCGCATCAAATATAGGATTCACTAATTTGGATTGTATAGCAAGTGAACTACCATAAATAAAATTTTGTTGCGCATCGGTCAAGCTTGCCTCACTATCATAAAGTTGATCTGCAAATTTTTCTGTAAAACTAGAGTAGGTGTTTTTACCTGAAAGCCCATAGTGGTTATTATAGTCTGCAATTTGTGTGTATGAAATTGCAAATGCAGTACTACTCCAATTATTTTTTTTACGACCATCTGCTAAAACAATCCCTAAGTTACCTAGGTTTAGCTTGTTGGATGAAACGGATGTGTTGGTTTTGAAATAATCAACGCTATTTGTTTTATTGGAAAACTTTGAGGTCAATAAAAACTCACTTGATTTATAAAATCCCAAACCAGCTGGATTGATATGTGTTGATGACATATCTCCACCTAATGAACCCATCGCGCCTCCTAATGCATTACTTCTTGGGGTTCCATGTGGGGCAAACCAGGAAAATTTTAATACATCATCGGGATCTTGTGCAAATGCGTTTAAGCTGAATCCTAATAAAATCAATAGTAATATTTTTTTCATAATAATTTTTTGCATTTTGTAAACGTGTTTAAAAAATATTACTACTTTTTAAACTGCTTTTTTTGTGGTGATTAATTGCCACCACCTGTTTTTGTTCTTCCACCGCCAATAAATCCGCCACCTCCTGATGAACTACCGCTAGATCCGCTTCCAGAAGAAGCTGGAGCATTATAGCTAGGCGTTGAGGAGTTTTTATTAGGTGCGCTATTTTGATAAGAGTTGCTTGAATTATTAGGCGCAGCATAATTTTTTGAAGAATTATTAAAGCTTGCTGCTCTTGCACTTGAGCTACTGGTCATCACCCTTTTTACTAAACTGCCAAAGCTACTTGTATTTGGTTGTGTGTAATTACTATTGCTATTGGTGTTACTATTTGATCTTGAAAAGCTAGTGCCCACATTATTACTGGAAGCTGAATTACTATTTACACTTCTAAAACTGTTGGGTGTATTTGATCTAGCACCTACATTACCATTACTATTTGAATTTGCAAAATTGCCATTTTCTCTAACATCACCCACTCTTTTAAATTGTCCAATATTTTTCATGTATGGATTTAAGTTAGTGCGATTGGGTTGCACTGGAACTCTTTTGTCGTAATTATTTACATTCATTGGGATACCACCATAAATGCCTCCGTAGATGCCGCCATATGGGTAGTAATTTCCATAAGGATTCCACATGCTTGCAAAGTAGGGGTTCCATCCACCGTAACCGAATCCGCCATAACCACCAAAGCCTCCGCCCCATCCACCGTAACCGAATCCGCCATAACCACCAAAGCCTCCGCCCCATCCTCCAAAACCGCCGCCCCATCCGCCAAAGCCACCGCCCCATCCACCGAAGCCTCCAAACGCGCCACCCCAAAAAGGGTCATATCCAAAACCTCCACCGAATCCACCATAATATCCAGCCCATCCAAAACGATTGTTCCAGAAAGGATCCCATCCGCCACCATATCCGAATCCGCCAAATCCACCATAACCCATGCCAAAACCCATGCTAAAACTTGGATTATTCCAATAGCCAAAATCGTCAATGCTTGACCAACGATTTCTATTGGCCACTTTTAATCTTAAATATCGATCGTCTTGATAATTTTGATAATCTTGATAAGTTTCTTCCTCAGCTTGCGCTACCACTTGTTCTGCAGGCTTGCTGGGGGTATAATATAAATCATCGGTTACAACAGCCGTTGTTTGTTGTAAACTAGTGCAACTTGTTACAAAAAAACTAATCGCTACTATGCCAAAGGCGAATAGTATGAAATTTGGGGTAGTGTTTTTTGTGTTCATTTTGGTACTTTTTAGGTTTTTATATGCCCTTGATTTAGCATACATTTGCTAGTATAAAGGTAGTGAACTTTGATATATAGAGCGTTTTTCGTAGTTCATTTGTTTTTATTTAAAATGTTAATATTTTTTTAAGAAATGGCAAAGGAATTAACCACAAGGGCACAGGATTATTCACAATGGTATAACGACCTTGTTTTAAAAGGATCGTTGGCGGATTATAGCGCCGTTAGAGGCTGTATGGTCATCAAACCCTATGGTTACGCGCTTTGGGAAAACATGCAAGCAGCTTTAGATAAAATGTTTAAAGATACAGGCCATGAAAATGCCTATTTCCCCTTATTTGTCCCAAAATCATTGTTTGAAGCGGAGGAAAAAAATGCAGAAGGCTTTGCAAAGGAGTGTGCCATTGTTACCCATTATCGTTTAAAAACGGATCCGAATAATAAAGGAAAATTAATGGTGGATCCAGATGCAAAATTAGAAGAAGAATTAATTGTGCGTCCAACGAGTGAAGCAATCATTTGGAATACTTATAAAACTTGGATTCAATCCTATAGAGATTTGCCAATTTTGGTCAACCAATGGGCGAATGTAGTAAGATGGGAAATGCGCACAAGGTTGTTTTTAAGAACTGCTGAATTTTTATGGCAGGAAGGACATACTGCGCATGCAACAAAAGAGGAAGCGATTGCGGAAACGGTTAAAATGTTAGATGTATATGCTGACTTCGCAGAAAATTGGATGGCGATGCCAGTCATAAAAGGAATAAAAACTGAAAGTGAAAGATTTGCGGGTGCCGAAGATACTTATTGCATTGAAGCATTGATGCAGGATGGTAAAGCTTTGCAAGCAGGTACCTCACATTTTTTAGGTCAAAATTTTGCAAAGGCATTTGATGTAAAATTTAGCGATAAAAATAATACACAGGATTATGTTTGGGCAACTAGCTGGGGCGTAAGTACCCGATTAATTGGTGGACTAGTGATGACCCATAGTGATGATGAAGGCCTGGTTTTACCTCCAAGAATTGCACCCGTGCAAGTCGTAATCGTACCTATATTTAAAGGAGACGAACAAAAAGCAATGATTGATGAAAAGATGGCGGTGGTTGTTGCTTCTTTTAAAGCAGTGGGCATCAGAGTTAAATATGATAATACAGAACACAATCGACCAGGTTGGAAATTTGCAGAATATGAATTGAAAGGAGTGCCTATTCGTATAGCGGTGGGACCAAGAGATTTAGAAAACAACCAGGTTGAATTAGCGCGTCGTGACACCAAGGAAAAAACAGCTATTTCATTGGATGGATTAACCGAAACGGTTGCAGCATTATTATTAGAGATACAATCAAACTTATTGCAACGCGCAACAGCCTATCGTGATGCGCATATTACAACAGTAGATACCTGGGATGAATTTATAAATGTATTAGATAACAAAACCGGTTTTGTTTTAGCGCATTGGGATGGTACTGCAGAAACAGAAGAAAAAATTAAAGATCAAACCAAAGCAACCATTCGTTGTATACCATTAGATAATCCATTAGAAGTCGGTAAGTGTATACTCACTGGTAATCCTTCCAAGCAACGCGTTTTATTCGCGCGTGCTTATTAAGCGCTAAGAATATTCCATGCGACAAAAAGCCATCCCCGAAGTTCTAATGCCATTTCTTGATGGAAAGTTGTTGCTTATTGATAAGCCACTACAATGGACCTCCTTTGATATCGTCAATAAAATTCGTTATCTCATTAGGGTAAAAAAAGTGGGTCATGCAGGCACCTTAGATCCATTAGCTACAGGCTTGTTAATCGTTTGTACTGGAAAGTTTACAAAACAAATAAACGAATACCAGGGTTTGTCCAAGGAGTACACTGGCACTTTGGTTTTAGGCGCAACAACTGCTTCCTATGATTTAGAAACGGCTCCTGAAAATTTTAAATCTATAACGCATTTGACGGAGCTTGAAATAACCAATGCAACGCTTCCATTTATTGGTGAAATTTTACAAATGCCACCGCAACATTCTGCCATCAAAAAAGAGGGGATGCGTTTGTATGAATCTGCTCGAAAAGGAATTGAAGTAAAAGTAGATCCAAGAAAAGTAAATATTATTAGTTTTGAAATTACGCATATCCATTTACCCAATATTGATTTTAAAGTAGTTTGTTCAACGGGCACTTATATTCGAAGCTTAGTAAAAGATTTTGGGGAAGCATTAGGCGTAGGTGCTTATATGAGTGCATTAAGAAGAACAAAAATTGGTGATTTTAAAATTGAAGATGCAATACAATGGGAGGATTTGAAAAAAGAAATTGATGGCTTATTGGCGAGTCAAGTGGAGATGGATGCAGCTTCAAATGAATAAGTAAAAATCGGATAAGTTAAAAAGGTAAGCCAATTCCAAATTGCCAAGCATAGTTGTTTACCCTACTTCCATTCTGTTTTACTTCATTCCATTTTATATTATTGATATCTAACCAACCTTGATTGTTCGATCTTGAAGGATCTTTCATTTTTAAGGCGTAATCAATCCTGATAATAAAATAGTTAAAATCAAGTCTTACCCCTGTTCCCACCGCAATAGCTAAGTCCTGATATAATCTGCTCAATTTGAATCCAGCCATAGGATCTTCCTTAGTATCTCTAGCATTCCAAATATTTCCGATATCTGTAAATACCGCCGATCCAATTTTGTAGGAACCCCATTGAAATAAGGGGAATCGGTATTCTAAGTTGGCTTCCAATTGTAGGTCGCCAAAACGATCAAAACTTTGACTTTTTGCACTGGTGTCATAAAAGTTAGAGCTACCTAAGCCCAATTGTCGAAGTCCCCAAGCGCGCATACTATAAGGACCTCCTGCAGTGAATTGTTTGAAGAAGGGAAGTTGGCCGCTCAGAGTATTATTATTGCTGTAATTATTGCCCCAACCACCCATGATTCTCCATGCAAGTTCTGTGTAATCGTATTTATA
The DNA here is from genome assembly GCA_030832695.1 of Sediminibacterium sp. The sequence continues at coordinate 12,246 of JAURIP010000012.1, forward strand.
TATCTTTCGTACTTCCGTCTCTAATTTTAAATAGCGGTAAATATTTGACTTTAAACTGGTCAAACCTAATAGGCCACCCGCTTCTTCAATCCCAATTCTGAAATATGTATTTTGACGGGGGTTTTTTATGGTGCTTCCTTGATAGATATAATTTAATGTTTGGCTAATTACATTTCCTTCGTTAAAAGAAGATCTTAAAAATGGATTTAGTATTAATAAGCTATCTAGTTTTGAAAACTTATTAATTTGATAAAACTCAATATTTAAAGGTTTGTAAATCCAAGTTCCAGTAGTGGCTAATTTATTTTTTTTCCATTCGTAGCCCCAACTGGTCGTGAAAGATTTTAGTTGGTAGTAATTTAATCGATCTATGTAAGCGCTGTTTAAAGAAAAATTAGTTCTGATATTCTTTGAGTTGCTACTTTTCTGTGGTGTAAATGGTAAGATTAAGGAGGGGAAGCTATAAGTGTGTCCTACGTTCCAAAGTAAGGTTTGCGTTAAATTATTATTGTTATTCCCTACATTCAACTCAATGCCCAATCTTAAATTGGTAATGGAGGGTATTGATTTCTTAGCCACATTTTTATCTCGGTAGGTAAAGTTGGTAGATAGGCCTAATAAATTACCCGAGGTTAGCTGTGATGTATTTCTACTTCCTTCCACATCAAAGCTATAGCTACGGCGTAGGGCAGGCAATAAAAAATAATGCAGGTATACGCTATCCTCCTTGATTGTAGTGCGCCCGTCAATTTGTTGCCATGCGCCTAAGCTGCTAAAGTTATTAAGTGTTTGGTAATACAAGTTCTCATTATATAAGTCCCCTTTTTTAATAAAGCTTTGTTGCTCAAATATGTTTGATTTATAATTTCGCTTTCTATAGGAATGAACGATGCCGTTTTTATATTCAGAAAAAGGTGGGGGCGTCGTTAAAATACTGTCAGGGTTATCATTTAATTTTAAATCACTATAAAATAGTTGTCTTCCAACATGGTATTGTTTAACAACGGAAGGATTATTATTTCGTAGTTGAATACTTACTTTCCAGCTTGGATTTTTATCCTTCATCATAGCTGCATTGGTCACTTGATTTATTTGTGCAAGTGGATCAAGGTTTAATTGCATCAAACTTTGATCAATCGTATCAATTTCGGCAAAAATCTTTTCTTTGGTAAAATTAAAATAACCTTGCGATCTGAAAAGGGTAACCAATCGGTCTAATTCATTATTAATATTTTCATTTGAAAATGGCTGCCCTTTTTTCAAATAGGATTGGCTTAAATGGTTGATCGCAATTTGTTGTAATTTTTTATCAGTCAGTTGGTAGGTAATACTATCCAGCAATGTTTTTTTATTTAATTGCACCAGCATCGTGATTCCTGTTCTCCATTCGTTGTTAATGGTGTCCGTTTTTATGATGGGTGTAAATTCTGTTTGGTTGTATCCTTTACTCGCTAAAAAGGAATGCATGTATTGAATGGTCCTTGGAAGTCGATCAGGCTGAAACCTGATGGGTTGTAAAACAGTATTGAAAACACCAAATTGCCTAATCTTTTTAACTTTTAAGCTATCGTCCCAATAATTGCCTAATTCATTAACCAATTGCTGTTGCATTGCCTTGTTATCAGCCCCCTTGACGATTATTTTATTCTCAAATACAAAGGAAACTTGCTTTGGATAGTCGTGCACAAGTGCATTTTTAACATCTGCGCAGGCCGTAAATAAAAATAAAAGGGCAACAAGATAAAATCTTGAAAAGAAACTGATATTTTTAACCCTCAGAAACAACATAATACAGATGAATAATAATGA
>JAURIP010000303.1 GCA_030832695.1 Sediminibacterium sp.
TATAATTTAAAACCGCAAAATCATAATTTGCTTTTAGGGTATGCCCATATTGCTACTGACAGTTATGATGAATTTGATATAAATACAAGTACTAAAATCGAAAACCGTATATATCAACAGTATTTGTATAAAAATAAGGTAGGTTCAAGTTCATTAACGCATCGATTCCGACTAGAAGAGCGCTTTTTCCCTAGTGAATTTGGCCTAAGAGCAAGGTATTTTATTTCAGTGCAAAAACCATTATGGAGTAAAAATATCGCCAAAGGCAATACCTACCTATCAGCATATAATGAATTGTTTGTCGATATAAAAGATCCAAAATTTGATCGAAATCGATTATATGCAGGCTTGGGGATTGGTATTAATGAGTCAATAAGGGTGGAGACCGGGTATATGATACAAGCACAAAAAAATATCACCAGGGGGCAGCTGCAATTAATTCTAATCAACAATTTGCCTTTTAAAAAATAGGGCATTAAAAAAATAAAATAATATAAATAATAATAATATGAAAACATTAACAAAAGAAATGCAATCTGCGATAACGCCTTCGGTTGCTTTAGAAATATTAAAAGAGGGGAATAAAAGATTTGTAAGTAATCTTAAAATAAATAGAAACCTTTTACAACAAGCCAATGAAACCTCTGATGGTCAGCATCCATTTGCAGTAATCCTAAGCTGTATCGATAGTAGAACCTCGGCTGAATTAATTTTTGATCAAGGTTTAGGGGATGTATTTAGTGTAAGAATTGCAGGAAATATTATCAATGAGGATATTTTAGGTAGCATGGAGTTTGGTTGTAAAGTGGCTGGTGCTAAAATTATCGTTGTACTTGGTCATACTAAGTGCGGTGCGGTTAAAGGAGCATGTGATAATGTTGCCTTGGGAAATTTAACTGCATTAATCGCTAAAATAAAGCCAGCAGTGGAGCAAGAAGCAGCAACTGCTGAAAACAGAAATTCAAGTAATGGTGTTTTTGTTGAAAACGTCGCTGAATTAAATGTGAGTTTATCAGTTAAAAATATTTTGTTGAAAAGTCCAATCATTGCCGACATGGTGAAAAATGGTGACATTGGAATTGTTGGAGGCATACATGATATCACAACGGGCGAAGTGAAATTTTTTGAGTAAGGGTTGATTTAGTTTAATGCGACATGTGGGCCATCATTCTTGATGGCCCTTTTTTTTGTTAACAAATGTTTACATTGGTAATGATATGTAAACAAAACTATTAAATCTTAATAAGATATTATTGATTAAGTAACTAGTAAATTTGTACTTTTACAAATGCTTTTTATGAATAGAAAATTTATTTTACTCCTCTTTGTAGGAATTGTAGGAATCACCCATCAAATCAAGGCCCAAGAAATTACTACCGTAAATGGTACTGTGAAAGATAAGCTTACTGGTGAGTCAATTATTGGTGCTGTAATTAAAATTGATCAGTTAGCTAATGTTGTCGTAATGTCAAATGAGTATGGTTTTTATGCTATTTCCTTGCCTAAGGGTAAATATGATTTAAGAATTAGCTTCGTTGGTTATGAAGAGAAAAGAGTTCCCATTTTATTGAATGCCCCTTTAATTACCAATATTTTTTTAGAAAGCAAAAATCAACTAGCCGAAGTGGTAGTATCATCTAAGCGAAAGGATGACAACTTAACAAAGGCTCAGATAGGAACAGAGACGCTAAATATGCAGTCCATTAGTAAAGTGCCAGTCATTTTTGGCGAGAAAGATGTTTTAAAAACTATCCAATTACTACCTGGTGTAAAGTCGGCAGGGGAGGGTAATAGTGGGTTTTATGTAAGGGGTGGTGCCGCAGATCAAAATTTAATATTGCTTGACGAAGCACCTGTCTATAATGCTTCACATTTACTGGGTTTTTTTAGTACGTTTAACAGTGACGCAATTAAGGACGCCACATTAATAAAAGGAAATGGACCAGCACAATATGGAGGCAGGTTATCCTCAGTGCTTGATGTAAAGATGAAAGATGGGAATAACAAAAATTATACAGTGAATGGCGGGCTTGGTTTAATTAGTAGTAGATTAAGTATCGAAGGGCCCATTCAAGAAGATAAATCTTCCTTTATTTTATCAGGACGAAGAACATATGCGGATGTATTTTTAAAGGCTACCGAAAAATTTAAGGATAATATATTATACTTCTACGACTTAAATGCAAAAGCAAATTATAAAATTGATGACAAGAATAGAATTTATTTTTCTGGTTATTTTGGTCAAGATGAATTAGGATTAGGAAGCAGTTTTAGGATTAATTGGGGTAATAAAACGGGAACCATACGTTGGAATCGAATTGTTAATAGTAAATTATTCTTAAACACATCATTTATTTATAGTGACTATAGCTATAATGTAGGTTTGAAAAATGGAGAAACTAACTTTAATGTAAATTCCAATATCAAGGATATTAATATTAAGCAAGATTATACTTATTACCTAAATCCTAAAAATACCATTCGTTATGGGTTTAATTCAATTTTACATACCATTACGCCGAGTGTTTTTAGCGGTACTGTAAACAATAACATTAATAAAGTAGGAAGGAATGGACTTGAAAACGCATTGTATTTTAATAACAATTTTAAAGCAAACCAACAGCTCACCTTTGATTATGGCCTCAGAATA
>JAURIP010000187.1 GCA_030832695.1 Sediminibacterium sp.
GCAAAATCGTCCAACCTTTCCTTACAATTATATGGTTGGTATATTCAACATGGTCATGCTCGTAATGAGGAAGACAGGGTTGAACTAGACAAACTCATGCATGATCCTATCATGGAATTGGTCAAATCATCAAATGGGTTTTATGAAAATTTATATCGTTACCAATGTTACTGTTGGTATGGATTTATAACACAGGATTTTTTATTACACTATAGGTATTCTCAAAAATGGGTGGATTTGTTTGACGCGAATGAGAATATGAAACAAATTGAAACTGCACAGTATGTTAAAGGACTTCACAATTTAATAACTTCGCACTTTGATTTGAAAAACTTTCAAAAATTAAAGGAAACCATTTCCATTTTAGAAAATTATAGCGAAACGCCCATTGTTTTAAATAATAAAAACAACTTGATTCAAAGTTTTATTTATTTATACATTGCAAAAATAAATCAACACTTTTTAGAAGGAAGTTTTAGCGAAGGCTTAGCCATGATACCCGCCATGGAAGCCAAGTTGAAGGAAATTGAATTATACCTAGATAGCCACCGTATATTGGTGTTTTACTATAAAATTGCTTGCTTATATTTTGGTGCTGGCAAACCGGCAAAAGCCATTGACTATTTAAATCGAATTATTAACTGGAAACTGAACCTGCGTGATGATATTCAATGTTACGCGCGTTTACTACACTTAATTTCGCACTATGAATTAGGCAATACCGAAGTAGTGAATTATTTATCCAAATCGGTTTATCGTTTTATGTATAAAATGAAAAACTTAAGCACGGTGGAGGAAGTACTTTTTAATTTTTTACGAAAGTCCATTCAAAAAGGCGGGGAAGAAAATAGCTTGTTGAATAATAAAGAAATAATTAAAAAATCATTTATTCATTTACTCGAAACACTGCAACCGCTTACGGGTAATAAATTGGAAAGTCGTGCCTTTATGTATTTGGATATTATTTCCTGGTTGGAAAGTAAAATTCAGGACAAACAAGTACAAACAATTATAAAGGAAAAGTTTTTAGCTTAACTATTTTAATGTGCGGCTTAATTTGAATGGGCGTTTTAGTTATAGGTTCACGAACTACAAAATACTTATTCTGTTATCTGTCTAGTCAATAAATTAAATCGACTTCCTGAGGACATCATTTTAAAAGGTTTTAATACAAGGCCCCATTTCTTTTTTTGTTCCGCCCAATCCTTTGGATCATATAACATTACATATGATTTTCCCCAAACTGTAAATTGACCAGCTTCCACGATGATTGCAGTAGATTCATCTAATCCAATACCCAAAGTGCCAGGATAATGTTCAATAACAGGTATCAAATCAAATTGTCGATTACGCGCTAGCACATGTTGATCCAGTGCGGTATTGGTCATAAATGAAAAGGCAGGATTAAATGTATACTTTTTACTTAAATCATTACGTGCATCTCCGCCAACCATTAAGGATCCCATAATCGTAGCACCAGCAGAGGTTCCCATGATGACACCTCCCCTATCTAATAAAGCAATAATTTCATCATACAATTTAGTTCCTGCATATGCATCAGCTATTAATTGTTGGTCGCCTCCTCCAAAATACAAACCCTTTGCATTGCGTATCAAGGCAATATTTTTAGGATCATCTGCCTCTTTTTTATTGCGCGTATGAATTGTACTTAAATTATTAAAACCTTGCGATGTGAATTTTATTAAATGTTCCCCTTTTTGAATATAGGTTTCATCTGTTGTGGCAGTAGGAATATAAACTACGGATTGGTCCTTGCCACCGCAATAATTTGCAAAAAATGAAAATAGAGAATCCGGAATAGCACCTCCACCAATAATAATAAGTTTTCCTTTTTTATTATAAAATGGATTTTCTTGCGCAATGACAGTGGTAAATATTGCACTGCATATAATCATTGATAATAAAAACAATGCACTTTTCTGTATCATAGTCATTTAGCTAGGCTTATTGGCTTTCTAATTATAAGATTGCACTCCCAATATATTAAACATACATCGCTTCAATCTCTTTTTCAAAATGCGATAAGATTACTTTTCGCTTGATACTCATTTTGGGTGTCATCTCATCATAGGCTATACCCCATTCTCTTGGAATCAATGTGAATTTTTTAACCTGTTCTACTTGATTAAACAATTGATTATACTCGCTTACGGCATCCTCGAAAAGTGCCAACACCATTGAATTTTCGATGATTTCCTCATTGCTTGTAAACTGGATGCCATGTTGTTTTGACCATTCTTTTAATTTTGCAAAAGAAGGCACAATTAAGGCACTTACAAAACGCTTATTATCACCCACCAACATGATTTGCTCCACGAATGGACTTTCCTTCATCTTATTTTCAACAGGTTGCGGTGCAACATATTTGCCCCCACTGGTTTTAAATAATTCTTTTTTACGATCGGTGATTTTTAAATAACCGCCCGCCTCTTCTACGCCAATATCGCCTGTATGCAACCAACCATTAATAATGGTTTCGGCTGTTAAATCAGGACGCTTATAATAACCTAGCATGACACTTGGTCCGGCCACACATATTTCTCCATCCGCTTCTAACTTGTAGTTGACCCCTTGAATTACTTTTCCTACAGTTCCAAATTTAGTCCCACCTGGGGTTCTTAAATTTAAACTAATGATGGGGCTATTTTCTGTTGGGCCATATCCTTCATATATAGGGATTTGTGCAGCATTAAAAATGCGCAATAACTTTACTTGACATGCAGCGCCACCTGTTACAATAAATTTTACATTGCTTCCAACGGCTTCACGCCATTTTACAAATATTAATTTATTCGCGAGTTTTAATTGTGTACGATACCACCAACTACCAGGGGTTATATTGTCATACTTTTCACCCAAGGCCACTGACCAAAAAAATAATTTTCGTTTTACACCTGTTAACTCCTCTCCCTTCATCATTATTTTTTCAAACATTTTTTCTAATAACCTAGGCACCGTTGAAAAACAATCCGGAGAAACTTCTTTTAAATTTTCTCCAATGGTCTCCAAGCTTTCTGCATAATAAATACTCATGCCACTATACATATAGATATAGGAAGCTACTTTTTCAAAAATGTGATTTAATGGTAAAAAGCTCAATACTTTTTGATCTGGTGCATCCTGAAAAGGAAATGATTTTTTTCCCATCATCAAATTGAAGTACACATTTTTATGCGTAAGCATTACACCCTTAGGTGTACCTGTTGTACCTGAAGTATAAATAAAAGTGGCTACCTGATCCACGGGTATTGTTTTCTTAATCACCTTTACTTGTTCGATAATATCTGCATCCTTATTAAATAAACTGGTCCAATGTTTAGCACCCGCTATTTTATCAAAAGTGTATACCTCTTTTAAACAAGGAACCTTATCCTTGATGGACATGACTTTATCATATAGTTCTTGATTACTCGCAAACATATATTTTACCGATGCATCATTTAAAATAAAAGTAAGTTCCAATGGGTTGGTTGTAGGATAAACAGGCACCCAGATAACACCAATTTGTTGGGTAGCCATATCCGCTATTAGCCATTCAGGACGATTGCTACTGATGATGGCAATTTTATCACTGCCCTCAGGCGTGAAATCATTGGCTGACAATCCCAGGCTTAATAAACCAGCGCTAAGTTCATTGACAGTTTGTGCCACTTCCTGTGTTGAATACTTTCTCCAAATTCCATTTTCTTTTCCAGCCAACATGGCTTCTTGTGGAAAATTGGTCAATTGATAATCAATACAATCAAAGAGTCTTTTGATTTCCATATAGCAGGCAATTTTTTACTTTACAAAATACAAAAATAGGAGCATAAAAAAAAAGAATTTTCGTAAATTAAATCACTAAAAAAACCAACCGGGAAGGTTGGTTTTCAAGTATTGCTTAATTAAGAAATTTAATTTATTTATATACCAACACGTTAGGGTTTCGATTTCTACAATTTCTCTGTTTTAAGCCTGAATCAAGTGGGTCAATAAACCATCGCGCAATTTTGGTTCAAACCAAGTACTTTTTGGTGGCATTACTTCACCTGCATCTGCAA
>JAURIP010000298.1 GCA_030832695.1 Sediminibacterium sp.
AATAATTGGAATTAGATATTTGGATTATTGCTTATTTGGACTGTTAATGATCGGAGCTGTCGGTGCATTGGCAATGGCAACGCCTTCGCCTGCAACTTGTGTTTGCTTGACTAAGCCATTTGAAAATTCAAGTGCCGTAGCACGTGTAAAACTTCCCATAGCACTTCCGTTAAAGGTAATTTGAACTTGTCCCATTTTACCTGGCGCAATTTTTTCATTGGGTTTAAAATTCGGGGTGGTACAGCCACAACCTGGGCGTGCATTCACTAAAGTAATGGTGTCCTTACTTATATTGGTGAATTCAATGGTATAAGTAGCTGCTTGCCCGAAGTTGATTTTACCAAAGTCAAAAATGTCATTTTTGAACTTTAATACCTGATCAATATTGGCTGCAGTTTGCGCAGAAACTGAACTGAAAATACCCAAAACTAGGCTTAAAACAAGTAGTGCTTTTTTCATAAAATAAGGGTTGATTTGAGGCGTTGTTGCATGTAAAATTATTAAAAAATAAGGAATTAAATGATTTTATCTAATTCTTGGTTTTTTATGCTTTTTGCCCCCTATTTTTGCTATATGGAATCCACCCTCGATGCTGTTTTAACACCTGAAATGCTTTCATTTGAAGCGTTTAAAAAATCTGTATTGGAGGATTACCGAATAGCCCTCATGAGTAGGGAAGTAAGTTTACTTGGTCGACGAGAAGTATTAACAGGAAAAGCAAAATTTGGAATTTTTGGAGACGGAAAAGAAATTGCACAAATAGCATTAGCTAAATTTTTTCAAAAAGGTGATTTTAGAAGTGGTTATTATAGGGACCAAACTTTGATGTTTGCGATGGGCACTTCCAATGTGGAAGATTATTTTGCCCAATTATATTCTGATGTAGAAAATGATCCTTATAGCGGCGGTAAAAATATGAACGCTCATTTTGCGACAGCTTTTGTTAATGATAAAGGGGAGTGGTTGGATTTAGTGAACCGTCATAATATATCAGCAGACATTGCGCCCACCGCTGGCCAAATGGCCAGAGCATTAGGCTTGGCATATGCATCAAAATGTTTTAAGCAGTCAAAACAAAAGGAGTTGTTTTCACATTTATCAAATGATGGCAACGAAGTATGTTTTTGCACTATCGGGGATGCAAGTACTTCTGAAGGACAATTTTGGGAAGTCGTAAATGCCGCGGGTGTTTTACAAATTCCTTTGGCCATTTTTGTATATGATGATGGTTATGGAATTTCGGTGCCGACCAAATTACAAACAACGAAGGGTTCCATATCTGAAGCTTTACAAGGCATGCAAAAAGAAGCCAATACCAATGGCATTAAAATTTTCACCGTCAAAGGTTGGGATTATGCTGCAATGTGTGAAGTGTTTGAACAAGGGGTCACTTATACCAGGAATACACATGTGCCTGTTGTATTTCATGTGCAGGAATTAACGCAACCACAAGGACATTCCACTAGTGGAAGTCATGAAAGATATAAATCAACGGAACGTTTGCAATGGGAGCGGGAGTGGGATTGTATTAAGAAAATGAGGGAATGGTTGTTATTGAATGAATTAAGTAATGAGCCCGATTTGCAAATATTTGAAGCGCAAATAAAACAGGCTGTCCGGGATGCAAAATTAAGGGCTTGGAATAAATATATCGCACCCATTAATGAAAAACTAAAGCAAGGGGTTGCTTTGGCTTACCAAGGTTTAAGTCAAGATGATTTATTGATAGCACAACAATTAACACAGGAGTTAATTTCAAATAGGGAGCCTTTAAAAAGAGATATTTTCAGAGCAATTCATTTGGTACTTGAAAAATTACCCAATCATACTAATAAAAATGGAGTGCTTGAATTTTTATCCAACTATCATGATGAGCAAGCCCCTTACTATAGTAAAAATTTATACAACGAAGGTCCTAAGAGCACCTTAAATGTTGTTGGTGTGCCCGCAATTATTAACGCAGATGCGACTACTTTGAATGGTTATGAAATTTTGAATCATTATTTTGATGAGTTGTTTGCGTCCAATCCTTTGGTATATGCATTTGGTGAGGACTTAGGAAATATTGGAGATGTGAATCAAGGCTTTGCAGGGTTGCAAATTAAGTATGGGGCTGATCGCATATTTGATACGGGTATTCGGGAGCAATCCATTATGGGGCAAGCGCACGGTATGGCTTTACGCGGATTAAGACCGATTGCTGAAATTCAATACTTGGATTATTTATTATACGGGTTACAAACCTTAAGTGATGATGTTGCTACTCTTCATTATCGTAGCAATGGAATACAAAGTAGTCCGGTAATTATTCGTACCAGAGGACACCGACTAGAAGGAATATTTCATAGTGGTTCGCCCATGGGTGTAATCATCAATGCTTTAAGAGGCATGTATATATGTGTTCCAAGAAATATGGTGCAAGCAGTGGGCATGTATAATACTTTACTAGCTGGTAATGATCCTGCTTTACTAATAGAGTGTTTGAATGGTTATCGTTTAAAGGAACAAATGCCTACTAATTTAATGTCCTTTAAGGTGCCTTTAGGGGTTCCTGAAATCATTAGAGAAGGAAATGATATCACGATTGTTTCCTATGGTTCCACGATTCGTATTATTGAAGATGCGGCAATAAGATTATCGGAAATGGGTATTGATTGCGAAATTATAGATGTACAAACTTTATTACCATTTGATATTCATCATCAAATTTTGGC
>JAURIP010000200.1 GCA_030832695.1 Sediminibacterium sp.
AATGGATAAGAAAACTTTTTTCATAAATTATGTTTTTTAGTGCTGTAAAAATAGGACTTTCGATACGATTTTTTTATAATATATTAGATAGACGGTTGATTTCATTGATTATAGGATAGTCTAGTTTGACTACCCTAAGGTACTGATAGGTATTAAATAAAAACTATTTTACCACTCTAGAAAGTAAAGCCATCGCCGCATTGTGACCAGCGATGCCGCTAACCCCGCCGCCGCGACGCGCTCCAGCACCTGCAAGATAAATATGCGGATCATCCGTTTCTGCTCCCCAAATTTGGCTACTTTTTTCACCATCCTCTTCAAGGAAAGGAAAATCCAAGTCCCGATGAAATATATTTCCACGGGGTAGGGAAATTTCCTGCTCAAGATCGAGCGGTGATTTCACTTCAATTGCTAATGAACCATCACTGCAGGGAGCCAGAACAGATTCAATAGGATCAAGCAAGTATTCATTCAGACTAGCGATGGCACGCTGTTTTGCTAAAGCCTTGGCGGCATCTGGATCAGTATCAAAAAGTTTTGCGGGCGTATGCAAACCAAAAAGCGTTAGGGTATGAAAACCTTTTTCATTCAACGCATCGGATAAAATAGATGGATCAGAAAGTGTATGACAATACATTTCCAAAGGCAGAAGCTGCGGCATTTCTCCATTAAGCGCAGTAGCGTATGCAAGTTCCAATTGTGAGTAGCTTTGATTCACATGGAATGTACCTGCAAAGGCGAGCTTTGGGTCTATATTTGACTTAAGGCGAGGCAGACGAGATAATAGAATATTAATTTTCAACTGTGCACCCTCCAAAGATTCCGGAACAGCACTCCCGCGCAATTTAGCTAAATGCTGCGGAGCGGCTGCAAAGAGCAAATCCTTGGCAGTGTAAATTTCGCCAGATTCCGTTTCAACACGAACACCCATGGCTCCGCTTTCTAGTGTTGTCACTTTAGATTGTAGTTTTATTTCTACCCCCCATGAAATGGCAATGCGATGAAGCTCGTTCACCAACGCACCCATACCACCCTGCGGCACGCGCCATTTTCCATTGCCGTTACCGATTAAGTGATATAAAAAACATCGATTGGCCTGCATATGATTAGCCGAGGCAAAAGTTCCAATTAATGCATCAGTTAAAACCACCCCTTGCACTATATCATCGCTGAATTGTTTGCGAATTACTTCACCAATTGGAACCTCCATCATATTGCGCCATACTTCGGGCAGTCCCATTTCGGATTTAAGATCCGCTGCAGATTTGAGCGGCTGCAGCATGGAAGGTGCCATACGTTTTGCTAGCAAAGCAATATCACTGTAAAATTCACGCCAAGCTTTCCCTTCCTTGTCTGATCCAGTAAGCTGATGAAAACTGTTTGCGGTCGCCTCATCCCAGTCCGATGAAATAAAAAGTCCATCATTTTTCCCAGCTCGCTCATAAGGAGTGTAAGAAGCAATGGAGCGATCAATGGTTGTAAAATTAATACCTAAGTCAGCAACAATTTGATCGGGCAAAAGTGATACTAAATAGGAATATCTTGAAAGACGCGCATCATATTCGGGAAAAGTTTTTACGCTTGTGGTAGCACCTCCAAGTTCTTTATTGGACTCAAGAAGAATTACACTTTTACCCGCCTTCGCAAGATAACAAGCAGCTACTAGTCCGTTGTGTCCGCCACCAATGATAATGGCATCGTATTTTTTGTTATTTTCTTTCATTGATAAATTATTTTATTGATGCATCTAACACTTCCATGTTTTTTTTAGATGACATCTCATGTAATGTTGCATTTAAAGAATTGTATTCCTCTAAAGAAATAATTACAACGCCGGTATCTTTACCTCTATTAATAATTAAGGTTTCATGCTCATTGGTAACCTTATCAAGGTATTGCTTGGTTTCTTTACGAAAATCCGAAAGTGTAGTTGATAACATATATACGTATTTATGTACAAATATATGTACATATATTGAAAGTTCCAGTGTTAGATCAAATATCAAGAATAGAATAATGTAAAAACCATTGGTCTATTATCAAAACTTGCAAAATTAACAAGTTTTGATAATAGAAGGTGTACCTTTACTAAATGAAAGCGTATACCTATCGAAAAGAATACCTAGAAAAGCTCCTTTCCTATAAAGATAAGGATCTAATAAAAGTAGTCAGTGGTTTGCGGAGATCCGGCAAAAGCACCCTTTTGGAATTATTTCGAGATGAAATAATACAAAGTGGAATCAAAAAGGAACAAATTCAATTTATCAATTTTGAATTACCTGAGAATTACTTGAATAAAAGGTGGGATGAAATCTACTTTGGCATAAAGGAAAAACTTTCCTCTAATGTTGCTAACTATGTATTTTTAGATGAGGTCCAAAACATCCCTCAATTTGAAAAACTTGTCGATGGGCTTTTTGCGACAGAAAACGTTGATGTTTACATTACAGGGTCGAACGCATTTCTGTTAAGCAGCGAATTAGCAACCTTATTGAGTGGGCGCTATATCGAAATATCTATATTGCCTTTTTCGTTTAAAGAATACCTGACGGCTAGGGAAATTGATACGGGGAACAAATATCTGAATTTTGAAGCCCTGTTTTTTGATTATATAAATGAAACCTCATTACCAAAAGGTGTCGCATTAAGGGATGGTGGCTACGATAAAATTTACGCGTACCTAGAGGCGATTTATCAATCGATTATAGAAAAAGACATTTCACAACGCTACGAAATTAGAGAAACAAGGGCCTTCAGCAATATCGTCAAATTTGTTGCTTCAAATATCGGGAGCATCCTATCCCCTAGCAATATCGCTTCCACTTTAAGTAAAGAAGGCCAAAACATACACCATTCCACCATCGAAAAATACCTCCGTTATTTGGAAGCTTGTTTTGTTTTTTACAAGGTAAATCGATTTGATTTAAAGGGCAAAAAGCAATTAGTAACGCAGGAAAAATACTACCTAGTCGACCCAGGCTTATTAAACATATTAGTTGGAAAAGAGCGGATGACGGATAGGGGCCACATTTTGGAAAATGTGGTGTATTTGGAACTTATCAGAAGAGGTAATAAGGTTTGGACTGGAACAGCGAGAGATACAGAAATCGATTTTGTATGCAAAACACCTACTGGGGAAATTGAATACTTTCAAATTGCCTGGCAGCTAGCCTCTGAAAGCACCATTGAACGGGAGTTTTCGGCCTTAGAGAAAATAAAAGACAACTATCCCAAATACTTGTTATCAACCGATTCCTTCACTCAAAACAGAAGCGGCATTAAGCATATAAATGTATTTGAATGGCTATTAGCAGAATAAGTGTGTTTTAAAATTATTTACAAAATCACTTAAACTTCTGATTTAAGAATATTTTTAACTTTATAATAAATATACAAACCTATGAAAAGAGCTTTTGTTGATGTTGATACTTATGCATCAAGAAATATGTCTAAGGATGGCAATATTGATTATCAATTTTGGTGGGATAAAACATTGGAGGAAAAATTAGCTGCCGCAGTTGTTATGATTGAAACTTCATTTAATACAAAGGATTTTGTAAATCAAAAAGTAGATAGAAAAATAATGTCATCTTACAAAAAGACTTCTTAACTAATTTGAGGATTGTGACAATTTTGGAGTAAGTATTTCTCCAAAATGTTTGCCCGTTAATTCAGAATAAATAGTAGTAGCATCAATTTCAAGTTCATTTGACCAAGCTATTGAATAGCCATTTGTATAAACCTTAGCGAATTGGTTTTTATCTTGAAGCACTTTGAAAATACCTTTGTCAACCAAATCATTTAATTGAATAGTTCCAGATACACCATCTTCAAATTTGATGCTAATGGTGTAATCAAACAGATATTTAACTTCT
>JAURIP010000229.1 GCA_030832695.1 Sediminibacterium sp.
ATGTCATGATACAATAACAAAACATTATAAAATATTCAATCCCTCCCGACTTATCTGCAGGGCTTTTTATTCATATTCACATAACGTAAAAAATCCGTAAAAACTACGTAAAAACGTAATTTTACGCATTCGCTGTATATGAAAAAAACATTTCCAATTATTATTGTTTTAATCACTTTATCCATCATTGGGATATTGTTCATCCAAATTACTTGGTTGCAGGGTTTATTTTTATTACAAAGGAATCAATTGTCTGAAAAAATTAACCAAACAGGTTTATTAGTAGTAACAGACATTGGCAAAAAAATGAACAGCGGTTTGTCATTTCGATTGCCAAAAAGGGGGCGATTAAGTTTAGAGAATGATTATCATTTGCACAAATTTGATGAATCCACCATTGCGGATATTTATGATTATAAAGAATTAAATCAAAAGATAAAATCGGCCCTTGATAAATTTGAAATTGGTGATTTGCGTTTTGAATTTGCGGTGGCAGATAAAAAAAGTATACTTGAGTTAAGGAGTAATAATTTTGATGATTCTTTTTCAGAAGATTTAAATAGCTTGCAAGTTCGTATACCAGTTGTGCCGCAGGACGTGATAGAGCCTGTGGGTCCCTTTGAATCATTAATCATTGTCATTCCGAATGTAAGGCTGTATTTACTTAATTCCTTGCGATGGATCATTTTGGGTGCCCTACTTTTCATATTAGTGGTATTGGCGGCGTTTTTTATTACTATTCGTTCTTTGTTAAATCAGCGTAAAGTGAATGAAATAAAAAATGATTTCATTAATAATATGACGCATGAATTAAAAACGCCCTTGGCTACTATTTCATTAGCGGTGGATGCTTTAAAAACCGAAAAAGTCCAGTCTGATCCAACTTCAGTTGCCTATTTTAGTAATATCATTAAGGAGGAAAATGTGCGCATGAACAAACATGTGGAGATTATCTTGGAAACCGGACAGCTTGAAAATAAGGATCTTGAATTAACCAAGCAGCCGGTTAATGTACATGACCTGATTCAGGCAGTGGTGGATAGTTATAAGTTACAATTAGAAGAGAAGCCTTCAAATATACACATGCAGCTAGATGCAACAGCGCCTGAAATTATTGCAGATGAGGAACATTTATTGCATGTGCTTTCTAACTTATTGGATAATGCCATTAAGTATTCCAAGGAAACCATTGATATTTTAGTAAGTACTATAAATGTGAATAATAAAATTATCATTACCATTGAGGATAATGGAATAGGTATGACAAGCGAAACGACCAAGCATATTTTTGAAAAATTTTATCGTGCCCACTCTGGGAATATTCACAATGTAAAGGGTTTTGGTTTGGGCATGAGTTATGTAAAGCGGATTGTAGCTTTACATAAAGGGCAGATTCGCGTTCAGAGTGAATTAGACCATGGCACCACTATTGTAATTATCCTTCCAGTTGCATAATCTGTATTGATCCTTTATTGGATTATTGCTGTTATCCTGCCCCATATTATTCATTGGAAGCGCAAGTAGCCTCTGGTAGCCAAAACAAACAACCATCT
Organism: Sediminibacterium sp.; assembly: GCA_030832695.1. The sequence continues at coordinate 1,554 of JAURIP010000229.1, forward strand.
CCATAACTTAAAAATCGGTATTGATGGTCTAATGCGTGTTGGTAAATGGCTTTCCATTCATGTCCTACAATTGCTGCAATAATTAAAAGCAAAGTGGACTTGGGTTGGTGAAAATTGGTAACCAGTCCTTTCACCATTCTAAAAAGGTAGCCTGGTAAAATCATTAATTGGGTTTTGGAAATCAGGGTTTGCAATTGATTTCTTTCCATCCAGTTAACAATTGCATGGAGCGCTGCTAGTTTCGGTATTTCTTTTTCGCCTACTTCATAGGCATCCCATTGCAACAAATGCAAATCGTTGGGCGCGATATTTGGGTTTGCAATAATTTTTACACCTAACCAATACAAACTTTCAATGGTTCTTAGTGAAGTAGTACCTACTGCAATAAGTTGGTTATTATTTTCAATTAAGTAATGGATTAATTTTTTTTCAATTTCAAAAAATTCCGCATGCATGGGGTGGTCATTAATGAGCTCCGTTTTCACAGGCATAAATGTGCCCGCCCCAACATGAAGGGTTAAAAACTGAAGATTAATATTATTGGTTGAAATTTTATTTAATAGTTCATGACTAAAGTGCAAGCCTGCAGTAGGAGCGGCAACGGAACCTTCTTCACTTGCATAGGTGGTTTGGTATCTTTCTTTGTCTTCCTCGGTGGTGTTTCTTTCAATATAAGGAGGCAATGGAATTTGACCAATGATTGCTAAAATTTCAGAAAATACAATTGTTGCATCGTCCCATGAAAATTCAATTAAAAATTTACCCTCTGTTTGACTTATTTTTTTTGCATAAAAATGAATCTCTTTATTATTATGAATTAAAACTTTTTCAAGAAATGTAATTTTCCATTTTTTCGCACCACCCACTAAACAGTTCCATACCACTTTGTTGGTTGCTTGCATGGCTATTTGCACAGGGCTATATTCCATACTTGGTTCCAAACAAAATATTTCAATGGCACTATTTCTAGTTGTCTGTACATTTTCTTCTTGATCTGTATTTTTTTTATTTTGATCGGATAACGTTGCTGTCCTTTCATCTACTTGCTTGTCAAATAAAATTCTTGCAGCAATTACTTTGCTATTGTTAAATAGGAGTGTGCTATGGGCGGGTATAAAATCGCTGATATTTTGATATTGGCTATCTACGATAATCTGTTTATCCCATACCAGAAGTTGACTATCGGCTCTATTTTGACAAGGCGTATATGCAATTCTTTCATTGGGTAAGTCGTAGTCAAAGTCAATTAAATTCAGTTTTGGTAGCTGCTTCATAGTACAAAGGTACATATTGCCTTGATTTTCACCCTAATTCACCAGTTATTCACCTCTTTTTTGGGGTTTTCCACAGCTATAAACATTCGATTTTTTAGAATTGAGCCAAAATCTATCCAAATTCCTTTACTGCATTGATTATCAGCATGGTTTATTACTTGTGGAAAACTAGAAGGGGTCATTTGGCCTTTAAAAGTGGTAAAATGTGTTAATTTGTGTGAACAAGTGGTAAAAAACGCTTCAATTATTAACAATGACAGGCTTTCACGGAGAATATCAATCAACCATCGACGCAAAAGGTCGTTTCCTGCTTCCCGGCAGCTTGAAAAAGCAGTTGGCTGAAGGAGAGACGCATTTTATTGTGAGCAGGGGGTTTGAGAAGTGTTTGACACTTTATCCAATCAAAAGCTGGCAGGGTATATTAGATCGTATTAGCCAATTGAATGACTTTGATCCTAAAGTGAGACAGTTTCGTCGTCAATTTTTAGGGGGAGCAACCGAAGTTGAATTAGATGGTGCTGGTCGTATTTTATTACCAGCTACATTAAGAGAGTTTGCTTTACCAGGAAAGGAAATTGTATTAGCAGCTGCCTTAGATCGTTTTGAAATTTGGGATGCAAGCAAATACAAACAGCTCTTTGA